>JBDTIR010000656.1:0-2715 GCA_039936275.1 Isosphaeraceae bacterium
AACGCTACCGCTTAATCCGTTCATGGAGCCAAACCGCCACGATCTGTCCCAAGGAGCGCCTCGATCGGTGTGGTGTAGGGGAATGGTTCTCTTTGTTCAGGGTGTAGGCGGTGATCAATTTTTGTGCGCGTGTCATTAGGACCTAACCGTCCCCTGTCCTGGAATAATAACCGTGTTGTAAACGGCTGTCAACTATAAATTGGTCGTTCTAAAACAAAGAATTCTGTAGAATTCGATCCGCATTCTGGAGAAATCACTTGCGGGGTCGGCGAGGCGGCGGGTAAACTTGAACCGATGCCGATCTCGTCGCGTTCTTGAACAAAAGGAAGGCGGCGAGGGGGCTCTTGCCGGAAAACCTTCGAAGTAGTTCCGCCGCGCGTACTTGCCCGCCGACTTTTGGTTTTCAAAACTCCCCCGCCATTTGTAAAGAGGCTCGCCGGGGCCGATCGATTCGAGAGAGAAGAACGGATCGGCGCGGGTTAACTTGCCTTGGAGTTGTCATTATATGCCGGTCCCTCCTCGTGAGAAATCATTACGGTGCGATCATGGCTTGCGCAGGCAGGCGATCGTGGAATCGTTGCTCAGGGACGTGGTGCATGGGCGGCTGAGGCCCGGGCAGCACCTGGTGACGCAGACCTTGGCGGGGCGGTTCGGGGTCAGTCACACGCCGATCAGGGAGGCGATGATCGCCTTGGCGGGGATGGGGATCGTGGACCTTTTGCCCAATCGGGGGGCGGTGGTCTGCAAGGTGACGTCGAGGGACATCCGGGAAATTTGCGAGGTGCGCCGGACCTTGGAATGTGAGGCGACCCGATTGGCCTGCGGGCGGATCGACCTGGAGGTCTTGCGCGGGTTGCAAACGGAACTGACTCGCTTGGTCGCGGCCGAGCCGTCGAGCGGCCCGAGGTTTGTCGAAGAGGCGAGGGACGTTGACGGCAGGTTGCACGACGCGATCGCGGGGGCCTGCGGCAACGGGTTCCTGGCCAAGGAACTGGGCCGGTTGAAGGTCTTGTTTCGAGGGCTCCGCGACGTGGCCTGGGAGCGGGAAGAAGAGCGCAACGATTATCATCGCCTGGCCCTGGAAGCGCGCGAACACCTCGCGATCGTTGATGGGTTACTGGTCGGCGATCGTCGGCAGGCGGCGCACGCGATGGCGAAGCACATCCGGTCGGGAAGTCGGTACTGGAGCAAGTCATTGCCGGAGGCCAAGGCGGCCTCGAACGGGCAAACAGACCCGGACGGCCCGGGAAAAGGGGACGCTCGATGAACCATCCAGAGACGCGCGGACGTGATCGGCAACACGGGTGGGCCGCCCTGGCCTTGACGTTGGGCGTCGCGGCGGCCCTATGGGCGGGGGCGGCCGTCGCCGACGACGCGGTTGAGTACAACCGGGACGTCCGGCCGATCTTGATGGATAACTGCTTCGCCTGCCACGGCGCGGACAGCGTCGCCCGCAAAGGGGACCTGCGGCTCGATCTCCGCGACGCGGCCATCAAGGCCGACGTGCTCTCCCCTGGCGATCCGGAAGCCAGCGAACTGATTATGAGGATCAACGCCGACGATCCGACGATCTCCATGCCCCCGCCGAAGGCTCACAAGACCCTGACCACCGCCGAGAAAGACGTCCTCAATCGCTGGATCGCCCAGGGGGCCGTGTATGAGCCCCACTGGTCCTTGATCGCACCCAAACGGCCCGAACCGCCTGCGGTCAAAGACACGGCCTGGGTCCGCAATCCGATCGATCAGTTTATTTTGGCGAAACTCGCCGCCCAAGGCTTGAAACCCGCGCCCGAGGCCGACCGGCGGACCCTGGCCCGCCGCGTCAGCCTGGACCTGACCGGCCTGCCGCCGACCTCGGCCGACGTTGACGCTTTCGTCAACGACCAAGGGCCCGACGCCTATGAATCCTTCGTGGATCGCCTACTCAGTTCACCCCGTTGGGGCGAGCATCGCGGCCGTTACTGGCTCGACGCGGCGAGATATGCCGATACGCATGGAATCCACTTTGATAACTTTCGTGAGATCTGGACCTATCGCGACTGGGTCATCAACGCTTTTAATCAGAATATGCCGTTCGACGAGTTCACCGTCGAGCAACTGGCGGGCGACCTCTTGCCGGATCGGACCCTGGATCAAGAGATCGCCTCGGGGTTCAACCGCTGCAACATCACGACGAATGAAGGCGGGGCGATCGCCGACGAATACCTTGTGCTCTACGCCAGGGACCGCACCGAGACCGTCTCGCAGGTCTGGCTCGGTCTGACGACCGGATGCGCGGTTTGCCATGATCATAAGTTTGATCCGATCAGTCAGAAGGAATTTTACGAACTGTCGGCGTTCTTCAACAACAACTCCCAGAACGCGATGGACGGCAACATCAAGGACACGCCGCCTTCGATCGTTGTGCCAGAGCCCGAGGACCGCGCCCGATGGTCGGCCCTGGAGAGCGAATTGGCCGACGTTCACCAGAAGATCGAGCTTCGCAAACAAGGCGCGCGGCCGGACTTCGACGCCTGGCTGACCGGTTCCGTCACCCCAGAGGCGCTCGCCGAGACCGTGCCGGCCGTTGGCTTGCAATTGCTTGCTAAACTTGGCCAAGGGGCCGACGGTGACTTCTCGATGACCGTGAATGGGGAGTCGCGAAGTTTGCCCCAGACGTCGGGGTTTGCCTGGGATGCTGGTCACGTCGCCTCGCATGCGGTCAAGGTCCAGAAA
>JBDTIR010000657.1:0-3710 GCA_039936275.1 Isosphaeraceae bacterium
CGATTGACCAGGTCGGCCCGTTCGTCGTGCGACATCAGGTGGAGCAACCAGGCCGCGTCGTTGGGCGTCATCGTCTCGATGATCCGGACCTGCGCATCAAGCTCCAAGTAGCTCATCACCTCGGCGCGGATGCGGGGTTCCAGCAGGCCGAAGACCATGTCTCCTTCGCCGGTGCCAAGGTCGTCGATCACCTCGGCCACACGCGCGGGATGGTAATCGGTCAAGAACTCCCGGATCGCCGGAGTCTCGCCAGCCTGAAGCAACTCCCGAAGGTCGGGCACCAGCAGCGGGTTTCGCATTCGGCACCCTTTCTATAGTTCTACTGTTTCCGTCACAACCGCAACTCGTTCTTCAATCGCGGCATGGTTTTACGAGAACGATGGTAATAAGACCGAGCGGTTTCGCTCCGTTGCAGCCATCGTGCGATGCGGCGGCTTTGAACCGAAGGATCGTTGAGCTTGAGCTGTTGCTCGATCACGCTCGCGATCAGTTGGCGCAGTTGCCGACAGGTCAGCGCGGGGGTCTGGATTTTTTCCCCGCCGCGTCTCCTGTTCCAGGAACCACGCAGCCAGCAACGCCAATGTCTGATGATGATGCCACGCCCGCCAGTTACGGACTCGATAGTCCCCCAAACCGGCCTCGCGCTTGGCCCGTTGGAAGCACTCTTCGACGCGATGCGCCGCCTTCGCCACGCGGGCCAATTCGTTTAAATTAACATTAGATAATGTGCTTGAAAGAGAATAGTCATGCTTGAACTTGCCGTCCGATTGAGCTTCCCGCGTGACGAACAGCATCTCCTCCGGACTCGTGCCGCCGGTCGGCGTGCGTGCCTGGACGCGACGCTTCACGACGTCCAACCTCAGAGGGCCTTTCTCCCCGTCGCGGACCTCAATCATCGTCCAGGCGTCGGCCGGCAACGCGGCGCACCATTGATTCCCATTCGCAAATGGAGTCATGGGATGACGCCCGCGTCCCGAGTATTCCGGAGGCGGCGGCTCGCAGTCGCGGACCAACGTATTGGAAGGGACCGCCAACAGATAACATTCGCCGCGCATGGCCAAATCCTGGCGAAAACTCGCGGGGCGGCCCATCTCGTCGTCACCTGCGATCCAGGAATGGGACAGCAGAGATCTCTGTTCATTCAACATTTCCAGCGCCAGTTCGTGGCGGGTGCGGAACTTGGTCTTTTTGGGCACGCCGGCCGTCTTGCGGCGAGCCTGATCCTTCGCCCAGTCCTCGGGAAGATAAAGACGTCGATTGACCAGCGTATGCTTTTTGGATGAGACGTAAGCCATGTAAATACTGACTTGACAGTTCTCCACTTTGCCGAGTCGACCGCACCACTGCCGCGCCACGCCCGCCGATTTGGTTCCCTTCTTGGCGAACGCCGAGGGATCGAACACGAGCACGCCGTCGGCCGCGCCCAACTCTCGGCCGACTTGAGTGGCAAGGGTTTTGAGCAAAGGAGCATCTTTCTAAGGAACTTGCGCGATAAACTTCTGAATCCCTTGCCGCTCCTGATCCAACAGGTAAGCGATTCCCTCGCCGGTTTTTCGTCCGAGCTTCGAGAGCAATCCGGTCAAAGACTCTCACGCGTGGCGTTTCTGTTCGGGTTCGGCGAGCGACGCCGCGAACGGTTGCACAAAGGTCTGCAACCGCCCGAGAAACCCGTCGACCAACCCGGGGGCGACCTCCGCCTGCGTCAACATTTCCCTCAAACGCGCATCATATCTCTGGTCCATGACTGACTCCATTCCGAACAGAATTCTTAGCAGAAATCAATGTCTCAAAATCTCTTACGGCAAGTCAAGACCGCCGAAACAGTAGAATTAGGCATTTGACCCTGTGAACGGTTACTGTCAATCGATGCCTGAGATGCTTTGCCTTGCCAAAATACATTCTTGCTGCTTTAGTAAAGCCGACGGATCAATAGATCAATTTCGGACATGCCAATTCCCCGTAAGCCGGACCTCGGCCGGCACTGCCAGCCCTACGAGGCTGACCACCATAAACACTGCCCACTCTCCTTTTACCTACTTGCCGCCGATCACGTCTTGACCACCCATGAATGGCTGAAGCGCCCTGGGCACATTGACCAGGCCATCGGCGCGCTGGTGGTTTTCCAGAATGGCGATGATCGCCCGACTGAGAGCAACCGCCGTGCCGTTAAGGGTATAGACGAATTTTGTCCCCTTTTGTCCGGTGGGCTTATAACGAATATCAAGCCGGCGCGACTGGTAGTCGGTGCAGTCGGACGTGCTAGTCACCTCGCCGTACTCGCCGCCGGTTCCTCGGCCTGGCATCCAGGCTTCAAGGTCAAACTTGCGGTAGGCCGGACCGCCCAGGTCGCCCGAACAGATGTCGAGCACTCGGTAAGGGACCTCCAGGGCCTGGAAGATCTCCTCCTCGATCGCCAAAAGTTCCTGATGCATCGCGCCCGAGGCTTCGAGGGTTCCTTCGGTAAAGATGAACATCTCGACCTTGGTGAACTGGTGGACCCGATACAGGCCCCGGCTGGCCCGACCCGCCGCGCCGGCCTCGGTGCGGAAGCAATGAGACAGACCGACATATTTCAACGGGAGTTGCGCGGCGTCCAGGACCTCGCCCGCGAGCATTCCGCCCAGGGTGATCTCGGCAGTGCCGACCAGGCATAAGTCGGTGTTCTCGACCGAATAAACCTGGGTTTCGGGGCCTCGGGGATTAAAGCCAATGCCTTCGAGAATGGAGACGCGGGCCAGGTCGGGGGTGACGACCGGGGTGAACCCTCGGCGGACCAGGGTGGACATCGCGAACTGCTGGAGCGCCAGGTCCAGCATCGCCGCGTCGTTCTTGAGGAAGTAGAACCCATGCCCGGCGACCTTGCCGCCAGCCTCGAAGTCGATCAGATCCAGCGCCTTGCCGATCTCGACGTGGTCCCTCGGGGTGAAGTCAAACACCCGAGGCGTGCCGACCTTGCGCAGCTCTCGGTTGGCGTCCTCGGTCTGGCCGATCGGTGCGTCGGGATGGGTCAGGTTGGGGATGCGGACCAGGTGACGCTTGATCTCGGAGTCGAGCGTCTTGAGCGTCTCGTCCAATGCGCCCACCTCGGCCTTGAGCCGCTTCCCCTCGGCGACCAGGGCGGACCTGGCCTCGGGGTCTTTCTCCTTGCCGGTGGCCTGGGCGACCTCGTTCTGTCTACGTCTGAGGTCCTCGACCTGCTGAAGCACCCCTTTGCGGCGGCCTTCCAGCTCGACGACCGCATCCACGTCCTCCATGACATCGGGCGCGACGTTGCGGTTCCGGCAGTTCTGTTTGACGGCCTCGGGATTGGCCAAAATCGCTTTAAGGTCGAGCATGCGGGAACCTTCGTGTCTCTTTATTGAACAACTTCGTCCTCAGGGGCACTCGCCTTGATCCCCCCGCCTTGGGGCCAGCTCGTCGCGGACCCAGGCTCGGAGCTGACGCTCCCAGCGGGTCTCCAGATCGGTTGTCGGCCGGGCGACCCAGTCGCGGATCTCTGCGGCCTTCAGGAACGGAAAGGCCCGACTGGCGGGGGCCTCGACGTAACGACCATGCTCATCAAGATGGAGGATTGACAGACCTTGCCGCAAGCCGTAATAGACCCAGACTTCCGGCACACCCAGGAGCCGCCAGGTTTCTATGGCCCCCGCGGCGGGGTGGGTGATCTCAATCTCAATGGCCAGGTCGGGCGGCGGGTCGATGTTGAGATC
>JBDTIR010000658.1:0-3256 GCA_039936275.1 Isosphaeraceae bacterium
ATCATTCGTTCGCACGGAGTCTCGCCGCGGCCCTCTCTCTGGTCAAAGCGCTGAGACCGGAGTGTTGGACCGGAGACGTTTTTCGGGAAAACCGACGGGCTCCCAGCGAAACCAACGCACGGAAAGTGTGATAGAGGCAGGAGAGGCTGCGATCGGGAAACGATCAAAGACCACGTTTCAGTGCGCGAACAGCGTGAAGGTTTCCGGACCGGGGTGGACGCCGTAATTCCGGGCCGCACAGATTCGGTGGAGGTTGTCGGCCCGGTTCTCCGCCGTCAGGTGCTCCGGCGGTGGAGCATCCAGGTCTGTCTGGGTAGACGCTCTGATCGATTGGGCCGGGGCTGAATCTGGAACTCATGCGTCGCTTGACCGAAACCCGCATCGCCTATTAGAATGAAGTGGGTTCTCGAACCGCTTGGTACGTCTTCGCTGCTTGCTGATCCCGCCGTTGAGACATCCAATCAGGCGGACCCGGAGTTATCCTTATCATGAAACGCTGGCTCCTCCTGGTGCTCCTGGTCGTCGGCCTCTCGGCGGGTGCGACCTTTCTCGCCTCGACCATGCCGACAGGGGAGCTGGATACCAGGCCAACGGCCCGCCCCATTGGTGACGGCCCGTTTGGCAAGGCGGTCCTGGACCCGAGCGATCCGGTCTACAACTTCGGTACGATGCCTTACATGGATTCGGACGTGAAGACCTGGATCGTCCGCAATGAAGGCAAAGGAGACCTGACCCTGACCAAAGGCACGTCGACCTGCATGTGTACCATCGCCAACATTGCCGAAGGGGAAAAGTCGGTCCTGAAGCCTGGCGAAGAAACAAAAATCAATCTGACCTGGGAGACCAAGTCCAAGGGGCATTTCCAGAAGTCGGCCACCATCGTCGTCGGTAACGACCCCGAGGTTGAGGAACTTCAATTCGTGGTCGAGGGGAACGTCGAGGCGGCCCTGGTCACGATCCCCGCGGAGCCCAACATTGATCTCGGCAGCCTGCCCAACGACGGCAGTAGGGTCGTGCCGGTCGCGTTGTCCTCGCCCGATCGCCCCGAACTCAAGATCGAGTCCGTGAAGGTCAGCAACCCTGAGCGAATCAAGGTGACCACCCGCTCCTTGAAGGACGATGAACGGAAGTATCTTAAGATGGGTCCGGGCTACAAGATCGAGGTCGAGGTGACGCCGGGCAAGGAGCTGGGCTCGTTCGCCGACGAGGTCATCGTCACGACCGACCACCCGTTGCAGAAAGACCTGACGTTGACCGTCTCCGGGCGGATCGTCGGGCCAATCAGCGTGGTCCCGGAACGGCTCAGGGCGCACAACATCTCCAGCCGCGCCGGAGAAGTCCTCGCTGCGTCGATCTGGGTTCGAGGGGGCTCGGAAACCAACTTCACCGTGGAATCGAAACCCGAGGCACTGAAGGTCGCGGTCACCCCTGACGATGCCAAACTGCTGTCGACCGATATGGGTCGGCGTTACCATCTGACCGTGACCGTGCCGCCAGGAACTCTCGCCGGTCAGATCCGCGGCGAGATCATCTTGAAGACCGACCACCCGCGGGCCGATCTTGTGAAGATACCCGTTGACATCCTGGTCCAGAGCTCCCCCTGAACCCAAACGCACGGACCACCTTTGGGGGCGCTTTGCACACGAACGAGTCCGACCGCCGGACCTGTTCGCGGTTCCGCAACTCATCGAAAAAGGATGACGATGACGACCCGTATCAATCCCCGGGCCACCCTGGGAGTGGCCCTGGCCGTGACGATCCTCGCCGTCGTCGGCTGTGGAATGAGAACGTCCAAGGATGCGACTCCAAGCCCAGCCAGTTCATCGGCAACGGCTGACAAGGGTGAGTCCAAGCCGCTTTTCCAGGACTGGCCAACCCCGGCGGGCGCCCTGGTCATCACCGGCGAACAGCTTGGCTACCTCGCCCCCTGCGGCTGTACTCAGGGGCAAAAAGGGGGCCTGATCCGTCGCGAAATCCTGATTAATAAGCTGGGCAAACAGGGCTGGCCCCTGGCCCTGATCGACCTGGGCAGCCTGATCAACGACCCTGCCACGCACGGCGGCCCGGTCGAGACCAAGGTTCGCTACACCGTCGCTCTTCAGGCCCTGGCGCAACTGAACTATGACGCGGTCGCGCTCTCGGCCCAGGACATGAAGCTGGAAGTCCAGGAAGTCCTTGGCCAGTACATGAACCTTGGCGACCGTCCCAAGATCGTCTCGGCCAACGTCACCACCCCCCTTGGCCTCGAAGACAAGCTCGTTCCCAGCGTGCGCACGGCCGCCGGGCCGATCAAGATCGGCGTCACCGCCGTCCTCGATCCCGAAACGCTCAAGACCCTCAACGACCCCAACAAGGCCGACTTGCTGACCGTCAAAACGCCCGACGACGTCTTGCCCGCCGTGCTCGCCGACCTCAAAAAAGATACGCATGTCCAGGTGCTGATGGTCCAAGGACCGCCCGAGCTGGCCAAAACTCTGGCCGAGCGTTATCCGGGGTTCGGCATTGTGGTCGGCACTTCAACCTATGTGGACGCCCCCAAGGACCCCGAGTCGCTCAACGGCGGCAAGACCCTCTTGATCCAGGTCGGCAAGAAGGGGCAGTACGTCGGCGTGGTTGGTCTGTTCCAGGACCCCAAGGAGAAAGTCCGCTACCAGCGGATCGAACTCCACGACCGTTATACCAACACCCCCGAGCTTGCCGGCCTGGGCGAGCCGATGCGGCAACTGCTCGACGAGCAGTTCCCCAACACGCTCAAGGCCGCGGGGGCCCTGGAGAACTACCCCAGACGGCGGTACGTCGCCTTCGACGCCCCGACCGACGCCCATTATGTTGGCGCATTGACCTGCAAGGAGTGTCATCCGAGCACTTATGATCAATGGTCAAATACCCCGCACTCCCGAGCCTATCGCGGCCTGACCAAGAAGGCGAGGAACCGGGAGTGGGACGCCGAGTGCGTCAGTTGCCACGTCACCGGTTTCGAGTACGAGACCGGCTACACCACCCCCGACGCCACGCCTCATCTCAAAGGCAATCAGTGCGAGAACTGCCACGGCCCCGGCTCCAAGCACGCCGCCGACCCCGACAACAAACAATTCCTCAAGGCGATCGCTCGCTCCGCCGACGACTTTCAACGCAATTATCGCTGCCTCGTCTGCCACGACGAAGACAACGACCCTCACTTCGATTGGGATAAATACTGGCCCAAGATCGAGCATAACGAACTTGACTCCTACGAAGACCCCAAAGTCCACCAGGG
>JBDTIR010000659.1:0-3158 GCA_039936275.1 Isosphaeraceae bacterium
CGCCAGAGTCGAGCCCGAATCGCCGCCGAGGCGATCCGCGCCGGGTCGGCCCGCATTAGCCAGCGCGATCCAACCACAACCAAAAGGCCCAGTACCAGCAACGGAGGCAAGGCGACGACCGCCGCCGCCGCAGGTTCATGATTAAGATGAGTTTGTGTATACACCTCTTCGGCATAGGTGCGCACAGGGGGTTGCACCAGGTCCGTCACTGTCATGTCGCCTGCGGTTAACACAGCCAACGCCAGGGCCGCCGCGGCGATCGCACCGATGGAGCGCCTCAAGGTGACGCGGAGCATGACCCGCCAGGCTGGCAAATCGAGCAGGGCCGCTTCTTCCAGTTCCGGCTCAACGCTGCGCAAGCCGACCCCGACCAGGAGGACGACCCAGGGGACCATCGCGATCGCATGCACGATCGCCGCGCCCAGCCAGCCGACCAGCAAGGGCGTTGACCCGATCGCCTGCATCCGGCCGACGTTGCCGAACGCGCCCAGCCAGGCCAAGGCGTGCAAGGGCATGGGCACGAACAGCGCCAGGGTCGTCAAGGCGAGCATCACCCGGCGTCCCCAGAGGTCGGTTCGGGTCAGAAGCAGGGCGAGGACCGTGCCCAAGGGGAGGGCGATCAACTCGGCGGCCCCGACGACCTTGAGCGTCTCCAGGGCCAGGCCCAAAGGACGCACGATCCCGCCCGCGCCGGTCGGGCTAGAACCGTGCGCGGCTTCCAGCACCATCGTCAGGGTTGGCCAGCCCACGACCGCTGCGAGGCTCGCGGCCAGTATCAACCCGCCGACGATCCGACTCATTCTGACGGTTCTCCTCTCCGGCCTCCCTTGTTTTGAATCTCTTCGGAGCTTAAGGGCCAGAGCGGATCGGTTTCAAGACGCGGCGGCCTTGGTATCGATCTTGGGGAAGAGCGGGGCCGGCTTGCCGCCGACAAGCGGGGCCACGACGGTCAAGGTCGCCGCGTCTGGTCGGCGGGCGATGTCGGCGTAACCCACCTGTTCCCAAGGGGGTTGACCTTCAAACTGGAAAGCACGATAGAAGGTCTCGGCCGTCCCTGGTAAGAAGGGCTTGATGAGGATGGCAATGACCCGCACGGCTTCGGCCAGGTTAATCAAGACGGCCCGGCAGGCGTCGAGGTCGGTCTTGGCCAGCTTGAATGGCAAGGTGGTGTTGATGTAGCCGTTCGCCGCGGCAAGCACCTCGTTCCAGATCCGATGCAAGGCGACGTTGTATTGAAAAGTTTCGATCAAAGTTCGCAAGTCGCCGACCAAGGCCGAGAGATCGAGCCCAGCCAGCCAGGCGTTGGCGTCGACGCTCGAAGCGCCTTCAAGCCGGCCGTCGAAGTATTTCACGCACATGGTCAGGGTGCGGCTGTAGAGGTTGCCCAAGGTGTCGGCCAGGCCGGAGTTGTAGACGTCGGCGAACCGCTCGAACGAGAACTCGCCGTCGCCGCCGAAGGGGCACTGACTCATGAAGTAATACCGGAAGGCCTCGGCCGAGAACTTCTGGACAAGGTCCATCGGTTCGACGACACCTTCGGGACGGCTCTTGCTCTCCTTCCAGGATTCGCCGGTCGCCTCGTTCTTGCGGTAGACGAAACCGTGGCCGAAGACCTGCTTGGGCAAGGACAAGCCCGCCGACATCAGCATCGCCGGCCAGAGGGCGCAATGGAACCGGGTGATGTCCTTGCCGATAACATGGACGTCCGCCGGCCAGAGCGTCTGGAACCGAGATTCATCGTCACTGCCGTAGCCGATGGCGGTGATGTAGTTCAAGAGGGCGTCGAACCAGACGTAGATCGTCTGGTCGGGGTCGAACGGCACCGGGATGCCCCAGGTGAACCCTTTACGGCTGATCGAGACGTCTTGAAGGCCGGACTTGACGAGGCTGATGATCTCGTTACGCCGACTTTCCGGCTGGATGAAGTTAGGGTGTTCTTCATAGTGCGCCAAGAGGCGGTCGCCATAGTCTGAGAGTTTGAAGAAGTAATTCTCCTCCTCGACCTGGCGCAAAGGGGCGTTCGGGTGGTTCGGGCAATGGCCGCCGGCCTCCTCAACCTCCTTCTCGGTCTTGAACGCCTCGCAGCCGTCGCAGTACAGGCCGGCGTAGGCTTTTTTGTAGATATCTCCGGCGTCGTGGACCGCCTGGATGAACTTCTGGCAGCCGACGTGGTGGCGTGGTTCGCTGGTCTGGATGAAGTCGTCTTGGGAAATCTCCAGGGCCTTCCAGACTTCCAGGAACTGGCGGGCCATGTCGTCGACATAGGGGCGAGGCTCAACCCCCAAGCGTTCGGCGGCCTGAGAGACCTTGATCGTGTTCTCGTCGTTGCCCATCAGGAAGTGGACCGAACGATCTTCCATGCGTTGGAACCGCGCCTGGACGTCCGCGCCGATCTTTTCGAAGGCGGTGCCGATGTGCGGCCGACTGTTCGGATAGTCGATCGCCGTCGTGATATAAAACCGGCCTGCGTCACTCATCGCCATCGACCTCTTTCAAACGTCCATCAATCAAACGACTCAAAAACTCCGGGCGGGGTTCGCCCCACGGACCAACCTTGCTCTGACGGTCAAGGGTCCACTTTGACGTTCGATCCTTCGATCTTCGTCGCGCTCACTTCGCCTTGGCGTCCGGCTCGCCGGGTTTGCCGGGTTTGCCGGGGTCCTGGCGATAGATCAAGATCCGGTCGTGAACGACCAAGACGAGGTCCTGGCGGCCGTCGCCATCCAGGTCGCCGATGGCCAGGTCGCGGGGCTCGATGTTGGCGTCGCGCTCGCGACGAGTTGACTTCTGTTCGAAGACCTTGAACGTGAGCGCGCGGACCAAATCGGATGGACGGGCGAGGGTGATCAGCTCGACGACGTGCTCGGCCGTGTCGATCAAGGTTAGGTCGGTTCGGCCGTCCGCGTTGAGGTCGCCCGCGGCCAGGTCGACCAGCGAGGCGTCCTTGCGAGGGGTCTCATAGCCGGCCAGGGTCTTGAGCCGCAACCCTTTGCGGCCGGTCAGGACGATGCTGAACTTGTCGGAGCCTGCCAGGAGTAAATCCTGGCGACCGTCGCCGTCAAGGTCGGCCGTGTGCATCCCTTGAACGTCGATCGGGCCGATCGAGAGCTTGCCGCCCGGGCGGTAAACGCCGTCGCGATGATCAAGGAACAAGAGCG
>JBDTIR010000660.1:0-2971 GCA_039936275.1 Isosphaeraceae bacterium
CGCAATCGAGACTACCGCTACTCCATGCCCAAACGGGCCGTCCGCACAGCCATCCGCATGGCTCTGCTGTCGAAGTTCCAGGACGGCCAGGCCCTGGTCGTCGAAGGACTGGAGCCGGCAAGCCCGGACGCCAAGCCCAAGACCAAAGTGTTCGCCCAGGCCCTGAAGTCGATCCAGCGGCCCGACCTGACCGAGGCCGAGGCCAACCCGATCGACGGCGAGACCAAGGTCGCCGCCCGTCGTCGCACGCTCGACGGCCGTACCATCTTGATCGGGCTGCCCCAGAACAACCCGGTCCTCTACCAGAGCGCCCGCAACATCGAAGGGGTGCAAGTCGCCCCGGTGGCTGAATTCAATACCTACGACATCCTCAAGCAGCGCTACCTGCTCCTGACCCGCGAAGCGCTGACTGCGCTGAAGGATCGGGTCAAAGAAAAGCCGGCCCGCCGCCCCGCCCAGACCGCCGCCGCCTCGCCGGCCGACACGGAGTCCTAAACCGCCATGGTCACGCTGCGACACGCCCCCACTTATGAACGCCTCGGCCCGAAGCTGGAACCCTATCAGGTGATCCTGCGCCCCTTGATCACCGAGAAGGCCACCCACCTCTCGGAGCGACACAACGCCTACACCTTCGAAGTCAACCCTCTGGCGACCAAGACCGAAATCAAGCTGGCCATCGAGGCCCTGTTCGACGTCAAGGTCGTCGACGTCCGGACCCAGAACCGTCGAGGCAAGACCCGCCGCCATAAGCTCAAGGTCGGCCGGATGCGGAACTGGAAAAAGGCGATCGTCGCCCTCGGACCTGAGCACCGAATTGACTTCTATTAATTAAATCGTTATCTTCGTCCGGTTCGCCCGGACGAGCGGGACTCGCCATCACCTTTCTCCCGGACCTTTTTGAATCGGGAGTGGACGAAATCAATGGGCATCCGATATTACAAGCCAACCAGCCCCGGGCGCCGCAACGCCTCGGTCAGTGACTTCTCCGAGCTAACGGACAAGAACAAGAAGCCCGAGAAGAGTCTGACCGAGCCCTTGAAGAAGACCGGTGGGCGGAACAACCAGGGGTTCATCACCGCAAGGCACCGTGGCGGCGGGCACAAGCGGATGTACCGGATCATCGACTTCCGACGCAATGACCGCGACGGGGTCACGGCGGAAGTCACCCACATCGAATACGATCCGAACCGATCGGCGCGGATCGCCCTGATCCGCTACCCCGACGGCGAGAAGCGCTACATCATCGCCCCCGACGGACTCTCGGCCGGTATGAGCGTCCAGAGTGGCCCGGGAGCCGACCCTAAGGTGGGCAACTGCCTGCCAATGTCGCGGATCCCGACCGGCATGGAAATCCACAACATCGAGATGCAACCCGGCGGCGGAGCGAAACTCTGCCGATCCGCCGGAGTCTCCGCCACCTTGACGGCCCGCGAAGGAACCTGGGCGCAAATCACCTTGCCCTCGGGCGAGGTTCGACGCATCCCAGCCGCCTGCCGGGCGACGATCGGATCGGTGGGCAATTCCGATCACATGAATATCCGCCTCGGCAAAGCCGGACGGTCGCGTTGGCTGGGCCGCCGGCCCCATGTGCGCGGCGTGGCAATGAACCCGGTCGATCACCCGATGGGCGGCGGAGAAGGACGGACCTCTGGCGGTCGGCACCCCTGCTCCCCAACCGGCAAGCTGGCCAAGGGTGGCAAGACCCGCCGTCGTCGCAAACCGTCGAACAAGTTCATCATTCGCCGTCGCAAGAGCGTGCGATACGGGCAGTTGAAGATCTGATTATCAATCAAGCAATACTAAATTGTCCCTGAAAGACCGGTCGTTGACTGGTCGTCGCGGCCAGAAGCCGACGACCCGCCGTGACCGTCTCGTTGGGAATGACGCCTTCCAATTTCCGAACCGATCCGCGCGACCCGCAGGGGACAGGACGAGGACTGATGGGACGTTCGCTGAAAAAGGGCCCGTACGTCGACGAGCGCCTGCTCGAGAAGGTGTTCCGGGCCGAAGCCAATGGCAACCGCGAGCAGATCAAGACCTGGTCGCGGGCTTGCACGATCGTGCCCGAGTTCGTGGGCAAGAACTTCGCTATTCATAACGGTAAAATCTTCATCAAGTTATACGTGACCGAAGACATGGTCGGTCATAAACTTGGCGAGTTCTCGCCGACGCGCACCTTCCGCGGACACGGCGGCAAGGGTGGCCGCTCAGGCAAGAGGTAAGGACCAGAGCACATGCCCACGCAGTCTGTCTATCCCTACAAGGCGTCCCACCGCTTCGCGCGGATTTCGGTGCGGAAACTCCGCCCGGTCCTGGATTTGATCCGGGGCAAATACGCCGACGACGCGGTGAACATCCTGAAGTATCTGCCTCACCGAGGCGCCCGTATGATCGAGGTCGTGCTCAAGAGCGCCATGGCCAACGCCGAAGACCGCGGAGTCCGCAGCGTCGGCGACCTGATCGTCGTTGACGCCCGAGGCGATGGCGCGCCGATGTTCAAACGGTTGATGCCTCGCGCCCGCGGCATGGCCTACATGGTCCGTCGCCGCAGCTCGCACATCACCATTGGCCTGGCCGACCTGGAGACGGTCCTGGCTGGTCCCGAGGCTCTGGCCCACAACCACGATCACGCCGGTCACGACCACGACTAATCGCACAACCACCCAACAAAAGGGATGTCTACGTCATGGGCCAGAAGGTACATCCGACCGGCTTTCGGGTCGGGGTTTACGAAGATTGGCGGAGCCGCTGGTACGCTTCGAAGCACGAGTTCAAAGATCTGCTGATCGAAGATTTCAAAATTCGTAAGCATATCAAGGCCAAATACAGCTTTGCCGGCATCCCCAAGATCGAGATCGAACGCACGCGCGACGCCGTCAAGGTGATGCTGTTCACAGCTCGTCCTGGTGTAATCATTGGCCGCAAAGGAGCCGAGGTCGAGCGAATCCAGGAAGAACTGCAAAATCTGACC
>JBDTIR010000661.1:0-3773 GCA_039936275.1 Isosphaeraceae bacterium
CCGAAGACCGCGCCCAGTTGATCACGGCCGTCGTCAAGACGCTGGTAACACCGACTTCCTGGCAGAACCCAATGAGAAGCGTATTCACTCCCGAAGAATCAACATCAGTCAGTTCCGTAATATTACCTATTCCCATTAAGATCGGCAGTTCTGGATAACGTTGGCGCGTATCCAGATAGCGGCCGAGCGAGGCCGCGAACCCGAACCCGATCGGCTCCAGAATCGGGTCAATCCGGAATGGCGTCTTGTTTTTGATCAAAAACTCAATTGTTTCATCAAGCCCGGCAAGTGATCCCGGTTGATCGGGAATAGCGACGACCTCGACCCCCCAATCGGCCGCCTGCTCGCGGTTGGTCGCGTTGACGCTGAGGACGAGGTCCGCCCCCTTGGCGACGGCGGCGGCGGCCTCGACCGGATCAAAGGTATCGATGGACACGCGAATGTCTTGATCGCGGAGGGCGGCGACCACATCGCCGACGCCGTTCCAGGGGCCGCCGGGGTCGCAGCCCAGGTCGATCCGATCGGCCCCTTCGGCGATGAACCGCGCGGCCTGGGCATGCAATTCGGATCGGCTCAGGGTGGGGGCGTGGTTGATCTCGGCGAGGATTTCGATGTCATACGCACCATAACCGGCGAGGCGGGCGTCTTCTTGACCGAAGTACCGGGGCAGATCGCGCAGGTCTTCCGGACCAAGCTCGACGGCAACGCCGCCCGCCTTCGCCACGACTAAGGCGAGGTCCCCTTTACAGTGGCCTGGCAGGATGACGCGGTCGGTCCCGGGCGGGACGTCGAGATGTCTCGCCACCCACTTCGCCGGCATCAGCGCGGCCACCGAGATCGGCAAGACCGCAACCTCGGCGATGAACCCGACGCGCGGGGCCAGGTCGGCGAGCACCTGGCGCAACGAGAACTCGGCGAGCCTGCCGGTGACAAACACGATGCGGGACGCGCCGCCCGATGGACCCACGAGTTGACTCCACGCCGAAAAAGACGGTCGTATTTAAGTAATTATTAATTTTGAATCAACACTTCAATATTTTCGGATTTTTAATTTCCGCTTACCGCACGGCCCCGCCGTTGATCCGAAGGATTTGCCCGGTGAGGAAGCTCGCATTGGGACCAATTAAGAACCGTGCGGCGCTAGCGACGTCTTCAGGAACGCCCCAGCGGCCGAGCGGGGTCTCACGGATCACGCGCTCTTGCCAAAGGGGAGACGCGACGTTGCCCCAGGCCGTCTTGATCCAGCCGGGGGCCAGGGCGTTGACCCGAACCGTGGGCGCAAGGCTGAGCGCGAGGCTGCGCGTGAACGCCATGACGGCCCCTTTGGTGGCGGCGTAAAGTTCGCCGGAAGCCCCTTCCATGCCGGTCTCGGCCTGGTCCCAGCCCATCGTCACGATCGAGCCGCCGCCGCGCCTGGTCATCCGCTGGCCGACGTCGCGACAGAGCCGGAGCGTGGCCACCACATCGACGGCCCAGAGTTGATCGAGCTTGGCGTCAAAATCAAGCCGGCCGGCGGGGCCGGTCAAGGTATCCGCCCCTGCGATCTGGAGCCAGGCGTCCAGGCCGTTCCAGACGTCCCAGGCTTCAGCGACTAGCCGATCCCCCGCGGCGCGGTCGGCCAGGTCGGCCATCAAGACCTCGGCCCGGACCCCCCGATTGCGGCACTCTCGGGCGACGGCCTCCGCTTCGTCGCGTGAGCGTCGGCCGTGAATGACGACGTCGGCGCCGGCGTCGGCCAGGGTGAGAGCGACCGCACGGCCGATTCCCGAGGTCGATCCGAGCACGGCAGCGCGCTGACCGAGAAGTTCGCGGGTGCCTGTGGAAGGTGTCATGGGCCGTTGACCAATTCTCTAAACTTCAAATTATATTATACACAATTAAATACATTTTAAAATTGTTCACGACGCAGAACCAGCAGGATCGTTCGGGACTCGGTCGTCGAGGTAAATTGCTTGGGGCGGTCGCTCCCTCCGGGGTGGGCGAAGCAGACCCGAAGTTGGTCCCCTTCCAACTGGTAGATCCCTGGTTGGGTTTTCCCCTTGGCGGGACCTCGCGTGATCTTGAAGTCAATGGTTTTCGGCTGCTTGGAAGAGTCGAGCGACTGGCTTCCTTGTTCGACGATCTGGTCATTGGCCCGCACCGTATAGCCGTCTTCACTGAATTCGATTCGCCCCCCGTGGACCGATTCGTCGGACTCTTTCGTGCCGTCCTGGGTGATGGAAACGATCTTCCAGGGACCTTGGATCAACTCGCGATCAGTCCGCGCCGCGTCGTCCGACCCGGCGGCGACCATGAAGAGACAAGGCGCGAGGGCGAACAATGCGAATCGGGTCATCGGTTAACCTCAAAATAAGACGGCGAGAGCATCGTTCTTGGACATTGTAACGGGTCGCCCACGACTGGGCCACCGGCCATTGTTTTGAATCTCAGAACCGAGCCAGCACATCATGAAGCCGGATATGAAACGGCCCGAGCTTGCCTCCGTAGTTGCCCGCGGTCAACTGCACAACGCCCGGTCGGCAGGCGGCGCGCAGGCCAGCGACGGTGGCCTGCTCGACCGCGTCGAGGGTCAGGCCGTCGATGACAATCTCATAAGCGCATTCCACTTCGGCGGGCAGGCTCGATTCGACCAGGCCGCGCAAGGTGGGAGCAAAGGCGGTGTTGGTGCTGGCGCGAAGGGCCTTGTACTTGCTGCCGACCTTCGAGCCTGAGCGAGCAATCCCACCGGGGAACGGCAGAATGACCCCAGAGACAGACCTCATCGCGACAACCGAAGCCTCGGCGGCGGCCAGGGTGGCGCTCGGGTCGACGCCGAGCATGATGATGTTGCCGCCAGCGACTCCCTTCACTGTGCCGAAGGTTTCCTCACAGGTGAACTCGCCGTCCATCACCGGCACCCGCCAGTACCGACGGCCGTCGAGCTGCTTGCTGATCTGAAAGCCGTCTCCGAAGTAGCGGAGCCTGCCGCCGACGTTGACCGTCTTTTCGCCAATCGGCAAGCCGTTGTAACAGGCTGAGGTCGGGCAGGTCATGACGCACTGGCCCACTCGGTTTACAAGTGCTTTTTCCAGGGCGTCGCGACTGAAGGCGAAGACCAGGACACTGACCCCCGGGCGGCCGTCGGGCGTCTCCTCCGTTGAAAGCGTCCGCTCAATGTCGGCCTCGGCGTCGCAGCCAATGACACTGGTTGCGTAGCCGGTCATCGTCTGGCCGGCAATGTGCGCCCATGTCGGCGAATCCGCCGTGAGGATCGCGCGGGCGGCGGTCATCGGAAACGCCTCGGCAAACGTATCGACCACCGCCACGCCATCGAGCATCAGATTGGTTGTGGAATCGAAGGTCACGGTGGACGTTCTCAATGTAAAAAAATTCACTGATAAATCATGTAGACAATAAAAAAGATAATTTATTCTTGCTCGTCTTTTTGCCGTTGTGGTGAGTCCGCCCCCTGGCAATCGACACGCGAGGGGTGGGCAACCTCATCCTCCCTGACCGGGTAGTTGGCGAACTGGATCGAGGAATACCGAGAGAACCAGGCTTCGATATCAAGCGTCACGCCCTCGTCAAACTCCGGAGCGACATGGAACGCGCGGCCCTCGGGAGCGCCGCGGAGGTCGCCGTCGTCAACGATGACCTCGCCTGCTTTGAGGACGTAGCGGGGCAAGGCGAACATGCGTCGTTTGTCGGCGTCGGGCGCATAAATAGTCACGTCGCCGTCGGCGCCTGGGCCGAGGTGCCCCTTGGCGGCCATTCCGAGCATCCTGGCAGGCCCG
>JBDTIR010000662.1:0-3407 GCA_039936275.1 Isosphaeraceae bacterium
CCGCTCTTCGCCGAGCTGGTAAAACAGGTCGGCCAGATCGGCTTCGCGGTAAGTGTTGATGATGTCGGCCGCCGACGGCTTGACGCCGGGGTCGAACCGCATGTCCAGGGGGCCGTCTCGGCTGAAGCTGAAGCCGCGATGCTCCCAGGCGAGCTGGTCGGACGACAGGCCCAGGTCGAGCACGATCCCATCCACCAGGCCGATTCCCAGGTCATCAAGCACCTCGGCCATCTCGCTATAGGGAGCCTGCCTCAACGTGACCGGCAAGCCCGCTGTCGCCTGTCTGGCCAGGGCGAGCATCTCCGGGTCACGGTCCAGGCCGATAATCCGCCCCGCTTCGCCGACCTTCAACGCCAGGGCCGCCGCGTGTCCCCCAGCGCCCACCGTTCCATCCACCACGACCGCGCCCGGTCGGGGCGCAAGCCAATCCAGCACCTCGTCCAGCAAAACGGGACGATGAACCGGGCTCGGTGATGACGGCTCTGGAACCACTTGGGAGAACTCGTTGCGACAACGACATGATGGGCAAACGCCCACGCGAGCTTGAAGGCTCTTCGTTTGGGTGACTATAGCGGTATGACCAATCCGGTCAAGCCCGACACCATTCACTCTCGATCAAGCCCAACGCCCGCGCGGAATCCGCCCATCGTCTCATCGACTAACCGCAGGGACCTCATTGAGACAATCCAAGACCCGACCCTCCCGATCAGCGCGGATGGTCCGGGGCTCGAATCCCAAGACAATCGACCACAATTCATCATAGCTTTGAATCACATGATCGATCGAGAAATCGGTCTCAACGCGAGCGCGCCCGGCCTTGCCGAACCGGCGGGCGCGTTCAGGGTCAATGGCGGCGTCGAGCAGGGCGGCCCCCAATGATTCCCACTCTTTGGGGGGAACCAGCCAGCCGGTCTGCCCGGGAATTACCAACTCCTCGGACCCTTCAACCGCCGTGGCGACGACCGGAAGGCGGGCGGCCATCGCCTCCAGGACCACGTTGGGCATCCCTTCCCAGTGAGAGGGCAAGACCAGCACATCGGCCGTTTTCAAGAGGGAAGGGACGTCGTCGCGACGGCCGAGCCAGCGAACGCGGTCGCTGAGCGTCGGGCTTGCGCGGGTGAACTCCTGGAGCGTCGCCAGGCTGGGACCGTCGCCAGCCAGGGCGAGATGCCAATCAGGGCGAGCCGGGATCACGACCCTTCGCGCCGCTTCGAGCAGGTCCGGCAAGCCTTTCTGGGGGTCGATCCGGCCGACGAACAAGGCCAAGGTGGCGTCGTTCGGAACGCCGATCGATTCACGGGGCAGGGGGGCGACGGCGTCGAACGGCTCGGGGTCGATGCCGTTGGGAATGACGACGAGCCGGTCGATGGGCAGGCGGCCGACGTCTCGACTGTAGCGGTAAACCCCTTGCGAGACGCAGACCGAGCCGACGGCCAGACGCGCCGACAAGGCGTCGAGCAAGAGGTGCCATTCCTGCCGTCGCTCGGCCACCCGCACGCCACCGACGACCCAAGGCCGACCTGCCCAGGGGGCGGCCAGCCTCGCGGCAAGGTTGGCGTGAAATAAGAAGCTCTGCACAAGCCAGGGGCGATGCGCCCTCAAGGACCTGACCAGCCGGAAGACCGCTTGGACCGGCCGTCGCCGGTTCACGTCCAAGCATTCGGTCGCAATCCCCGCCGCCCTCAGCGGTTCGACAAGGGCCCCCTCGGCTCCAAGGGCGATCACCCTCGGTTCCCAACGGGTCCGGTCCAGCCCCGTTGCCAGGACCACAAGCGCCCGTTCCGCCCCGCCAACGTCCAGGTCCGTAATGACCAGGGTCACCGGCACGGGCCGATCCGGCCTTAGGCGTCGCGAAGGTTCAGCAAGGCGTCGGCCGAGAGATTGCATCGCCAAGGAGAGAATCCAAAAAGGGAAAACCAGTCTTGACCGTTGGCAAAGGTCGCCGATCAACCATCGTAATCAATCACGCGGACAAAATCGACACGATGGCATCGTATAACAATATCTATTGATCGTGGATTCCTCTGGATTCAGATCAGTGAAGACCGTTCCAGGCGAGCGGGGGGCGTGAGCCGCCTGACTTCGAGAATCGAGGATCGGACTTGGGCTCAGACAGGGGCTCACGCACCCCGCTCGCCAAGTTCCCGACATGGACAGAGCCTTGCCCTCCTCCTGACGCTTCATGCCGGAGTCCCGGTCGGTCCCGCGGCGTGGGGATAGTCGGCCGGTTGATACTGGACGGCGGCCAGGTGGGGCGTCTTGATCGTCGTTCCCCCTTCGGCGCGGCTCTGCAAGAGGGCCGAAAGGACCCCGGTGGTCAGTAAGGTCCGTTCGACCGGATAAGACGCCTTTCCGGTGATCACCATGTGCTCGATGGCGCGGGCCAGATAGCCAAAGTGGCCGAACGGGTGCTGATTTTCCAGGTCGAAGACCGCAACGTCAGGGGTACTCTTACCTTTAGCTTGCCCGGCGAAGGCGAAGCATTCACCGACCGAGTCAAGCATGGCCACGGCCGCATCCAGACCATCCTTGTATCGAATCAGGAACAAATCATCACGATCGGTCGGCCGAGGGGGATTCGCCCTGGCGTTCACCGTTCGCCTGGCAGGCAAGAGGGCGTCGAGCAGGTCGCGCGGCCAGAGCGACGCATCAGGTTCGTCCCAGATCGCTCGACCGGACAGACAGCGCACCGAGGCCACGCCGGTTTCCCCTCCTTGGCGGCGTTCGGTCATGCACTGGAGCGTCTCCAAGGCGTGAAACCCGTAAGCGTCCAGGTCAGAATAACCCAGGGCAAACGCCCGCTCCAACGGGGTCCCGATCGGCAAGGTCAGGTCGGGCACGCGCCAGGCCAACGGGGCGGAGGAGCCTGCCATCAAGGGGAACCCTTCGTGCCTGGCCAGGTCCACCATCCATCGGGCGAATCCCCACTCATAAGACAAGTGCTTATCCGAGAACACCGGTACCCGCCGGCCGAGCACGCGGAAGGCGTGGACCACTCCTTCGAACAGTCTGCGGCGGGGGTAAAGCTGCTGACCTCGGCTGTTGATCGGATAGTCGCCGTGCTCACCGATGATCAGGACGCCCTCGACCGGGACGGTGCGCGTGCCGACGCCAACCGCCCCCTTGATCGTGGGGAAGATCGGCACGCCGTGCCGGGCGCAGAGGGGGTGGCAGAGGTCTTTTTTGGGAACCTGATCGGTATAGACCGCCGCCAGGCGAATGCCGAACGGCCGAAGATGCCCCCAGCGCTCCGGTTCCAGGAGCCTGCTGAGCAAGACGTCGGCATGGCTGTTGGTCCGCCATTCCGTGATGACGGCGGCAACGGGTCGGCGATCGTCGGGCATTCGAAGCGACCCCATTTTTTGGAAAAGGGACGGATGAAACACGCCGTTCAAAGGAAAACGGCG
>JBDTIR010000663.1:0-1568 GCA_039936275.1 Isosphaeraceae bacterium
CGACGACGGCGCCCGGCTCAGCGTTCAGGGCAAAACGGTCGTCGAGTACGACGGCATCCACGGCACCGGACACGAGCGAACAGGGACCGTACCCTTGGCCGCCGGCCGGGTCTCGATCCGGCTCGACTACTTCCAGCGCCGGAATGGCCTGGGCCTGAGCGTGGCCTGGTCAGGGCCAGACCTGAACCGCCGCGACCTGTCAGCCTCTTCGAAGACGCTCGGCAAGATTGACGTGGCTGCCTTGATCCAAGCGCCGGAAGGGGCGCGGTATCTGGCCCCCGGGCAGACCAAGCAGTATCAATCGCTTCGTCGCAGGCTGGCCGACTTGACCCGGCGAGGCGTCCCCCGGGACAAGGCCCTCTGCATCACCGAGGCCGGCCCGAAGGCCCCCGAGACCTTCGTCCTCTTGCGAGGCAACGCCCACACCCCCGGCGACAAGGTTAAACCGGAGTTCCTCCAGGTCCTCGGCGGCAAAGTCCCGACCATCCCCGAGCCTTCCCCGGGGGCCAGGACGACCGGCAGGCGAACCGCGTTGGCCAACTGGATCGCCTCGCCCGAGAACCCCTTGACCGCAAGGGTGATGGCGAATCGGCTCTGGCAATACCACTTCGGCCGGGGGATTGTCCGGTCGTCGAGCAACTTTGGTCTTCAAGGAGACGCGCCGACGCATCCCGAGTTGTTGAACTGGCTGGCGTCCGAGTTCCTGGCCAAGGGCTGGCGGCTCAAACCTTTGCAACGCCTGATCGTGACCTCGAACGCCTACCGAATGTCGTCCAAAGGCAACGCCGAAGCATTCGACCAGGACCCGGCCAACGACCTCCTCTGGCGGTTCGACATGCGCCGGTTGACCGCCGAGGAAATCCGAGACTCGATCCTTGCCCTCAGCGGCTCCTTGAACCTGGCAATGTACGGCCCCGGGGTTTACCCTGAGATTCCTGCCGAAGTCCTCGCCGGCCAGTCCGTGCCCGGCAAGGGTTGGGGACGTTCGACGCCCGAGGAACAGGCCAGACGAAGCGTGTATGTTCACGTCAAGCGATCCTTGCTCTTGCCGATCCTTGAGAGTTTTGACCTGGCCGAGACCGACCGCTCAACCCCGACCCGATTCAGCACCACCCAGCCGACCCAGGCCCTGGCGATGCTCAACGGCTCGTTCCTCAATCAGCAGGCCGAGGTGTTCGCCGCTCGCTTGCGTCGCGAGGCTGGTCCCGACCTCTCCACGCAGGTCCGGCTCGCCCTCCGCCTGGCCACGTCTCGCGAGCCGAATGAGTCAGACGTCCAGCGCGGCCTTGCCTTGATCGCCGCCCTTTCCGGCCCTGACGGCGCTCTCGAAGACTCAGCCCGCCATGCGTTCGCCCTGGTGGTCTTGAATCTGAACGAGTTCCTGTATCTCGATTGAACGGGAACCCGAACCATCGAGAAAGGACGGCAACCCTTTTGAACCCGCCTACGATTCCCGAAACCGCCGTGGAGAACTGGGACGCGATCCGCGATGATTGGGTTGCCGCCGTGGAACACTTGATTCGCGACGCGGAAACCTGGGCCGCCAAGAACGACTGGGGCACCTTGCG
>JBDTIR010000664.1:0-6851 GCA_039936275.1 Isosphaeraceae bacterium
CACAGTGAAGCCATCATGAACATGGGACTCACCGCCGAATATCTGGCGGCGAAGTACCGCATTTCGCGCACTCAGCAGGACGAATTGGCCCTCAGGAGCCATCAAAACGCCGCCGAAGCCACCGACAAGGGGGAATTCCTCAACGAGATCGTCCCCACCTGGGGCCGTGACGACGCCGGTCGGAAAGTCCTTTTGACCACCGACCAATGCATCCGGCGCGAGACCTCGTTGGCCGCATTGGGGGCCTTGCCCCCCGCGTTCAATCCGGCAGGAGGTTCAGTCACGGCCGGCAACAGTTCGCCGATCAACGTCGGAGCGGTCGCCTTGCTCGTCATGTCGGAAGACAAAGCCAAGGAGCTGGGCCTGACCCCGATGGCCAAGGTGCGCGCCATGGCCGTCGCGGGGGTCAACCCCGAGGAAATGGGCGTTGGTCCCGTGCCTGCCGTTCATAAGGCCCTTCAGCGCGCCGGCTTGACCTTGAAGGACATCGAATGCATCGAGCTGAATGAGGCGTTCGCCGTCCAGGTGCTCACAGTGTTCAAACTGCTCGGGTTGACCGATCAGCACGTCAATAATCGAGGAGGCGCCATCGCGATCGGCCACCCCCTGGGGGCCAGCGGCGCTCGGATCGCCACCACGTTGCTGCACCGGATGCGCGACGAAGGTTCAAAATACGGCCTCGCGACCATGTGCGTCGGCCAGGGGCAAGGCGTGGCGACGATTTTCGAATCGATGTCGTCATAAACAACAAATCCAGGAATCTCAACATTGGGACCTGATAAACCAGATTCCCAATTCGAGATTCCCTAGTTCTTGAATGTCAAACATCTGCACATTGATCGGGAGAGCGACGTGGCTTACTCGTCCCTTGCTTCGATGCATCGCGCGATTGCCGAACGACTCGGGCCGCGAATTGCTCTGCGGTACAAGCAGTGGGGGCTCTACCACGATCTGTCTTGGCACGCCTACCGCCGCCAGGCCGACCGCGCCGCTGCCGGCCTGGTGACTTTGGGAGTTGAGCAAGGAGATCGGGTCGGCCTTTTGGCAGAGAACCGGCTCGAATGGCTGGTCGCGGACATCGCCATCCTCTCAGCAGGAGCGGTCGGTCTGCCGATGCACGCCCCGCTCGCCCCGAAACAGGTGGAATTTCAACTCTCCCATAGCGGCACGCGCGGAGTCATCGTCAGCAGCCAGAGCCAGGCCGACAAGGTGCTCGCCTCGCTCGATCAACTACCCAGCTTGGAATTCATCATCTCTTTTGACCCGGTTCATGTGAACGGCCGAATCCGTCAACTGACCTGGGACGCCTTGATGCAACTCGGCCACCGCGAACGGGCCGACGCCTCGCTTGAAGTTCAGAGGCGCGAACAGGCGACGACCCGCGACGACCTGGCCACCCTCATCTACACCAGCGGAACCACCGGCGTCCCGAAGGGGGTCATGCTCTCCCACGGCAACCTGCTCTCGAACGCCGAAGGAGCACTCGAGGCTACCCGGATCTGGCCCGACGACGTTCTCTTGAGCTGGCTCCCGTATAGCCATATCTATGCGCGGACTTGCGATCACTACTTGACCATGCTCGCCGAATCGGTCGTCTGCCTGGCCGAGAACCATGAGACCTTGATGACCAATCTGGCCGAGACCCAGCCGACCTGGATGACGGCCGTCCCCCGGTTCTATGAAAAGGTCTGGGCGGCCGTCGAAGGACTTCCCCCCGAAGCGCATGGCCCTGCGTTGCGTCGGATGTTCGGCCCTCGGCTCCGGCAACTCTCGTCGGGCGGGGCCCCCCTGCCCCGGCACGTCGCCGCTGGGTTCGAGGCCGCAGGCGTCCCCTTGCTTGAAGGCTACGGGCTCACGGAAAGCTCGCCGGTCATCAGCTTCAATCGACTCGGCCATAACAAGGTCGGCACTGTGGGCCAGCCAATTCCGGGCGTCGAGGTGCGGATCGACGTTGACGGCGAAGTCCTCACCAAAGGCCCTCATGTTATGATGGGTTACTGGCATGATCCCGAGGCCACCGCCGCGGTGATCGAGGGAGACTGGCTGCGTACCGGGGACGTCGGCCAGCTTGACGACGACGGTTACCTCTCAATCACCGACCGCAAGAAAGACCTGATCGTCACCGCCGGCGGCAAGAACGTGTCTCCCGCCGAGATCGAGCGGCTGTTGGTCAGCGACCCGTTCATTGACCAGGCCGTCGTGATCGGCGACCGCAGACCGTGCATCACCGCCTTGATCGTGCCGAACCTCCCCGCGCTGGAGGCCAAGCTCCGCGACCTTGGCGGCTCGCTCGACGTCGCCGACGGCCTGATCCAAGCCGAGCCGGTCCGAGCGTTCCTGGCTGAGCGGATCGACCGGGTCATGCAGGCCGTGAGCCAGCCCGAACGAGTGCGCGAGTTCCTCCTGCTCGCCCAGCCGTTCTCACTCGCCGACGGTGAATTGACGGCAACCTTGAAGATCCGGCGGCGATACATTCTCGATAAGCATAAAGACTTGATTGAGGGCTTGTACAAAAATCATACATTGACTGACAATGAATCATGTGACGTGATTTAATTTTAATTAAAGTAACGATTACGTATTGATTTCCGTTCCACGTTGTAGCAGATACGCTCCTCGTCGAGGTCCGGCCGAGTCGTCGCGGTGGAACCCCGTGGCCTGGTAGCCGGCGGCGAACGAGGCGAGAAACCCCTGGCGCACGGCCTGTCGCCAGCGCTCGGCTAACTCGGGCTCCCGGGAGCGCAGGCGCGGAATGTCGTCGGGAATTTCCAGGAGCACGGTCGGGGCCAAGGGCGAGAGGTTGACAACAGGCGTCAAGACGCCGTCGGGCCGCCTGGCCGTTTCGATCAATCGAGGGAGCCCCTTGACGTCACCATTGAACCGTTCGGGGCGTGCCACTGGATCGGTCGGCCACTCGACGATCAAACGGTCAGTCGCCGCGCCGGCGTTGAGGACGTCGGTTCTTGATCCATACATATTTTCGATATAACGAATCGCCCTTGCGCCTAACTTGTCAAGATTGAAGCGAGCGTTGCCTGCCTGGAGCGGATCAAAGGCCCAGACGATCGACGCGACGCCTTCACTGTAAGCAATCGCGCGTTGCGCCTCCTTGATCCGGCCGCCAAGCCCTTGGTCCTGGTGGGCGGGGGCAATGCCGGTCAACTGGGAATACAGGCAGATCCGCCCTTCAACCCGACCCAGGAACGAGAACGACAGGCCCGCAGCCTCGCCACTGGGCAAGAATGCACCCAGCACGAGCCCACCGTGCAACTGGGCCCCGACCATCGTGGCGATCGGCACCACATACGCATCATCATCAATCCCCCAAGCAAGCCGCTGCGCCGCCTGGCACGCTCGGTAGTCGTCGATCGATTCAGCTCGGCGGATCTGGATATCGGCACTCATCAATTCACCTGTTCAGAGCCCGGAGAGCAAGGCAGCCAAAAGGGCAGCCCGCTCAGGAAGTGACGCAACCAGAATATGCTCATCAACGGCATGTGCGCCAGCGCCCGGAACCCCAAGGCCGTCGAGCGTCGGCAAGCCGAGCGCGGCGGTGAAGTTGCCGTCGCTGGCTCCGCCGGTCGATCCTTCGGTCAAGTCCAGGCCAAGCGTCCGGCCGATCCCTTTGGCACGGTCGAACAAGCCGGCGACGGCCGGCGTCCGCTCCATCGGTGGTCGATTGAAGCCGCCGTTGACGGTCAGTTTCGCCCCGGTCGTCACGGGTTGAAGGGCTCGCAAAGCCGTCTCGATCCGCTTCGCCTCATCCATTGACGTCACACGAACGTCGAGCCTGGCTGTGGCCTGCGCCGGGATGACGTTGGTCGTGGACCCCCCTTGAATGACGCCGACGCTGACCGTCGTTCCTGACTTTGGATCGGCCAGTTGATGGACTTTGATAATCTGATGGGCCAGTTCCAGCACCGCGCTGATGCCTTTCTCGGGTTCGATCCCTGCGTGGGCCGCTCGCCCTTCGATCTCGACAGTGAACCCACCGACCCCTTTACGCGCCGTCTTCAAGCGCCCGCCAGGCAACGGCGGTTCCAGCACGAGCACATAGGCACACCCTTTTGCATGTTGTTCGATGAGTCGTCGCGAGGTCGGGCTGCCGATTTCCTCGTCGGAGGTCAAGAGGACGTGAATCGGCCGGGTTTGAGGGAGGCCGAGCAGCCTGGGGGCGGCCAGAGCGAACTCGATCAGCACGAGGCTCGCCTTCATATCAAAGATTCCAGGACCGTAAGCGCGCTCGCCTTCGACCCGGAACGGACGATCAGCCAACGTGCCCAAGGGCCAGACGGTATCAAAGTGGCCGATCACCAAGGCCGGCGGCATGGCGGCCGCATCTTCCTCTTGGGGACGGAACCGAGCCAGAACGTGGTTGCCGCCATTGGGGTTGTTGATCAAGTCCACGTCGTCGGCGACCGCCTGCAACTGGTTCCGCATGTAAGCCGCCAGCGAATCAAGCGCCTGCTTGTCCTTGCTAGGCGACTCCCGCTCTACCAGGGCCTTCAACGAAGCGAGCATGGCGTCTTGACGAATTCGCAGATCACTAAGCAAGTTTGATGGGAACATGATTAGATTCCAAAGTATTACAGCGTGAACGTCTGTTTTCGTAGAGTATATCGGTCGATGCGATCCTCGATCGGCTCGTGTCCGAGCCCCGGCCCTGTTGGCACGGCGACCGCGCCTCGGGTCGCGATGATCGGCGGCTCGACGAGGTCTTCGCGGTAATACTTGTCCGAGCCGGAGACGTCGCCCGGCAAGCTAAATCCTGGCAAGCTGGCGATAGCGATGTTCGCGGCACGGCCGATGCCGAACTCATGCATCCCGCCACACCAAACCTGCACCCCGCGCCCCTGGCAAACATCGTGGACCCGCTTCGCCTCGCGCAAGCCGCCGACCCGACTCACCTTGATATTGATAACC
This sequence comes from Isosphaeraceae bacterium, assembly GCA_039936275.1. GTDB lineage: Bacteria > Planctomycetota > Planctomycetia > Isosphaerales > Isosphaeraceae > JBDTIR01. Next base: position 4,924 of record JBDTIR010000664.1, read on the forward strand.
CGGCAGGCCCCCAGGTCAAGCGCCTTGCGGGCGTCGTCGGCCGAGTGGATGCTCTCGTCCAGACAGACCGGGGTCTGCAATTCCGCCTGGAGCCGGGCATGGTCAATGATATCATCATGAGCCAGCGGTTGTTCGATGAGTAACAAATTGAATTGGTCGAGTTCTTTCAGAAGATCAATATCATCAAGTGTATACGCAGAATTTGCGTCGACCTGAAGCGGGACGTCGGGGTAACGCTCGCGCACCTGGCGGACGCTGTCAATATCCCATCCAGGCGCTATTTTCAACTTAATGCGTTCATATCCTTCGTCAAGATATTGACCGATCAAGGCGAAGAGCTGGCCGGGGTCGCGTTCGATGCCCAGACTGACCCCGGAGTGGATCTCCTGGCGAGTGCCGCCCAGAAGGTCAGCCAGGGGGCGGCCGTCTCGGCGAGCGAGCGCGTCCCAGGCGGCCATTTCGAGCCCCGCCTTGGCGAAGTTGTTTCCCTTGACCAATTGGTAGAGCGCGACCAGGTCGTCGATCGTTTCCCAAGGTTGCCCGAGCACCTTGGGCAACAGGAAGTCCTTGAGGATGTGCCAGCAGGTCTCGGTCGTCTCCGGGCAGTAGTATGGATCGGCCGGACTGGCGCATTCCCCCCAGCCGATCACCCCGCCAGCATCCACGCGCACCAGGATGTGCTGGATGTGATCTTTCGTGCTGGAACTGGTCGTGAACGTCCGGACCAAAGGGAGTCGCACGATCCGCAGGTCGATCCGCTCGATTCGCATAGGAAAGAACTCTCGCAAAGGACTCGACCCGCTAACCGACGTTTGGGTTGCCATTATCCGGGATCGCCGTCGCGGGCGAAAGCCGAGACTGCTCGCCTGACTCGACCCTTTCCCTGCAAGGACAAGCGGGGTAGGATCGGGATCAAGCCTGACCGCGATCAACCCTAAGCCGAGAGGTTCGCGATGACAGATCCCGCCCCGCGCCTTCAACCCATTCCGCAACCCGAGCCGAAGTCTCGGCGCCTGTTTCTGGAGGCCCTTGGCGTCATGGGCGCGGGGAGTTTGATGACGACCTTGCCCGTCGAATCGGCACGAGGGTTCATGGCGAACGACACTTTGGAGGTGGCCTGCATCGGCACTGGCGGCCGTTGCCGGGCCTTGATGAAGTCGTTGGCCCAGGTCCCCGGCGTGCGGATCGCGGCCGTCTGCGACATTTATGACGTTCACCTCGACGAGGCCCGCAAACTCGCCGACCCCGGGGCGATCACATCCAAACAGTACAAGGAGATCCTCGACCGCAAAGGCATTGACGCCGTCCTGATCGCCAGCCCGGACCACTGGCACGTGCCGATGACCGTTGATGCGTGTAGCGCCGGTAAGGATGTCTATGTCGAGAAACCATTGACCCATAATATCGAAGAGGGTGCGGCGGTCATTGATGCGCAGAATGCAAACCGCAGGATCGTTCAGGTCGGCACCCAGCAGCGGAGCATGACGCACTGCCTGAAGGCGAAGGAGTTGATCGACCAGGGGCGGATCGGCAAGGTGTTCAAGACGCACCTGACCTGGAACCGCAACACGGGCGAGCGGACCAAACGCTCGCCCTTGGGAATCGACCCGAAGCAGGTGGACTGGAAGGCGTTCCTCGGCAACGCGCCTGACCAACCGTTTGACGAGTACCGGTTTCGAAACTGGCGATGGTTCTGGGACTTCGGCGGCGGCCTGCTCACTGACCTCATGGTCCACTGGGTCGACGTGGTCCACTGGTTCCTTGAGGTCGATCACCCCGAACGAGCGACCACCATCGGCAATCACGTCGCCGCCGAAGGGGTCTGGCAGACGCCTGACACGATTCAATGTTTGCTTTCTTATCAAGACAATCTTCAGGTCTATTTCGAGGGGACGTTCTCGAACGCACGCAACGGCGCGATGGCCGAG
>JBDTIR010000665.1:0-2303 GCA_039936275.1 Isosphaeraceae bacterium
TTAGAGATGGCCCCAAGGAAGACGCCCTGACACGCCGCGTAAAAGGGGGCGGTGTACGGCGCCCAGGTCTGGCGCATGATCGTCGCCAGGGCCAGCACGAAGCCGGCGATCCCCGAGCCCATCACGAGCATCCAGTTCAAGTCGCCACGGCCCGCCTGGGTCCATGAGACCGAGGCCGTCGCCGTCAGGATCGCCAGCAAGACCAGGGCCTTCAAGGCCGTCCCCTGGACGGTCATCGCCTGGCTGCGCTGCTCGGCCTGCGCCCAGTCGTCAAAGATGGTTCCCGAGAAGGCCGGGTTGCCGGTTTTTGTGGGTATGCTCGACATTGTTGATATCCAGAATGCCTTTCCGATGAACGGAATTCAAACCACGATCAAAAGTCCGGGCCCGGCCAAACAGCCGAGCAAAAGGGGGGCCGCCCCTTTTGAACGTGTTCCAGCCATTATCGCCAAGACGCCTCGAATTGACAACCAGCAGTGGTTGATGGACAGCGAGTGGGGAACCAAGCCAAGAGGGAATGGCAGCCCCCTTCCCCTTCCCTTTTACCACAATGTTAGGATACGAATAACGCGCGTCCAGGGTTCACCTGGTGTTCCTCAAGACCCGAACTCGCCCTTCGCGAGCCAAGGGGGTGAACCATCGGGCGGTAATCGCGTCCAAATGCGGGTCGTCTCCCCAGATGACCAGGCGGTCGATCTCGCCTTGATGCCGAGCCAGGAGGGCCTCCCAGCGCCTGGCGCGGACGTCGGCGTCGGCTGGGTCGTCAAGGATGCTGATCCGTTCGAACTCAAGTTCAGGCGGATGAGGGACGTCTTGGCGAACGTGGACGGGGAAATAGTAGTGCGCCGCTTCGTAGTTGCTCCAGAGAATGTTCCCGTTGCCCAGGCCGAGCAGGCAATCCATGTGGAGCAAGGGGTTGGCCCGATACGGACCACGGAGGTCTAGCAAGAGCGTGCCCACCCGCTCCCTTTGGCCGACGTGCTGACGCGCTTGAAGGAACTCGGCGGCCAATCGGCTTGAACGAACCGCATAGTCCCAGACGAAGGCCGATTGCAATCCCAAGGCCACGATTAAAAGGCCGCCCGCCAGGCGGTTCAGGCGTCCGGGGCCGCCGAAGTCGAGCACGGGGGTGAGGGCGATCAGGCCAAGCAAGGCCACCCGTTGCGGCAAGAACTCGCCGTGGGCAGGGCCGAGACTGTCAGGCCCGACCAGGCCGCCCGCCAGTAAGACCAGGGCCGCCGCCAGCCATCCTCGACGGGCGATTGCCCCGTCTCGACCGAGTCGCCCTTGCCGGAACGTGGCCAAAGCCAGAACCATAAGCGCCAGGACGAACCAGGCGGCCGGAACGATCAAGGCGGCCCACCCGGGCCGGAACCCGAGGAACGGAACCAAGGTCTTGCGAGCCAGGGTCAAGGGGTCCACCCAGGTTAAGTGCGCCCCCCAGTTCGCCAACGACGGCGGTCCCGCCAGCAGGTTCCAGGTTGGCCGCAAGGGTTGCCCGGGGCCTGCGAGGGTCCGGTAGACCACTGCCAAAGGGGCCAGAACCGACAGGGCCGCGACCGTCCAGCCGATGCGGCGCATCCGGTTGGGTCCGGGGGTGGCCAGGGCCAGCATGATCAGGCCGACGGCCGTCAAACCGAGACTGACCAGGTGACAGAAATAGCCGACAACCAGGAGCGCGGTCAGCGTCGCCGCGGCTCGGGGGCCGAACCGATCGCGCGCCGACCACCAGGCCCCCAGGGTCAAGGCGAACAGGCAAGACCCGATCAGGAAGCTGGAAAAGCCCCAGAGCCAGGCCACGTTCATGGCCAGCAAGGTTGCCCAGGGAGCTGCGCGGGACATCCCCCGCCAGCCCTGGACCCGCCAGCGGAGCCAGCCAATCGAGGTAGCCAGGCCGACCAGGGTCAACGTCAACATGGCCCGATCGGCCGCCCAAGGGGGGAAAGTCGCCACCAGGGCCATCAAGGTCAGGTGCCCCACCCGGTTGGGCAAGGGGGCCCAGCGAACCTCGTAAACCGCTTTGAACGGCGAACCAGGGCTGAGCGACTCGACCAGAATATGGGCGTTGTACAGGTGGGCCGGGCCGTCCTGGGTGTGGAAGCCGGGGACCGTCCAGACAGGCTCGACGAGGTCTATGCCACCGGCGAGCGGCATTTTGCCCATGGCGTTCCGGCGCGCTTGCGTCGCACGCCCGATGGGCCGGAGGTCGAGCTCATTCTCGACTTCATCTACGAACCGGTCCTTGACGAGGCCGGCAAGGTCTCCGGGATTTTCTGCGAGGGCCACGACGTCACGGAGACACA
>JBDTIR010000666.1:0-3836 GCA_039936275.1 Isosphaeraceae bacterium
TTGGACTCAGAATCCAAATTCCAGAATCGAGAGCGACACCCCTTTGCCGGGCGTCTTCGATTTCCTTTACGAATTGGTCTGGTCAGGGTCTAGCATTTGCTCTACAGTCCCCCGTTGACGAGGCCGCGTCGGTGGACGCGGAATTGGGCGAGTTGTCAAAGGCGTTGCCAGAAACAAAGGATTGGCTCGGTTGCCGCCCCGGTCTTTGAGATCAACACTCGCCTTCGCCCAAGATTTCCCGTCAATTTCGCCGATCAATACGAATAAAACGACGCCGTCCATTCTTGCGCCGCACCCCGCGCGCGTGGTCGGGCTTTTGCCCGCTCTCTCGATGCCGGCCCACGGTGTACGATGTCCCCAAGGAGGAGGTGGACGCCTTGAAGCTCACGGTTGCCGCGATCCAGATACCCTCGGACGCCTTGCAGGTCGCTGCCAATCTCGAGCGGGCGGACGACCATCTGCGCGAGGCCCACATCTCGGGGGCCGCGCTGGCAGTCTTGCCCGAGATGTTCAACACCGGATACGGCCTCGTGCCGGATTACAGTCTCTGCGCCGAGCCCAGCGACGGCCCGACCGTGACCCATCTCCGCCAGCGCAGCCAGGCCTGGAACATGGTCATCGCCGCGGGGTTTGTCGAGAGCGACGGGCACCATCTTTATGACTCGCTCGCCGTCTGCTTGCCCGATGGAACGGTCCAGACCTACCGCAAGCGCAACCTGGTGTTCTGGGAGCGGTTCCGGTTCCGCCCGGGACGGTCCCCCCTGGTGGTGCCCACCCCTTGGGGGCGGATTGGCGTGGCCGTCTGCGCCGACATGATCTACCGCGAGGTCTGGGACGACTATCGCGGTCGGATTGACCTGGCGGTCGTCTCTGCCGCCTGGCCTGATTTCGCCAACCGAGGAACCGGCCGCCAGCACTGGCTGTTCGGCCACCTCGGGCCGATGTCTGGCGAGATCCCCGGTAAAGCGGCGCTCGACCTGGGCGTTCCCGTCGTCTTCGCCAACCAGTGCGGCCTGACCCAGACGACCATCCCTTTCGCCGGCCTCTGGATCGCCGAGCGTCTGCCCGATCGGTTCGCCGGGCAGAGTTGCATCTGCGACGGCCGCCACGCCTCTCCGGTCCGCGCCGACGCCAACGAACAGATCGTCCTCTCCGACATCACCATTCACTCCAACCGAGGAACCAGGCCATGCCCTTCTACGTCCCCGTCGGCCCCCGCGGTGTTCTCTTCCGGATCGGCACGATTCTGACTGGCAGCCTGGGCTCCTGGGTCTACTGGCGGGCCTGCCGCTGCCGCCGCCATGCGGCGATCATCGCCAAGGATTGAATTGAACCGCCGAAAACACCCACGAATTCAGCACTCCTCACCAAACTCTTATTCATGTTCTCGTGTTTTTGAACGACATGAATGAATGACTCTCCCGTCTTGAAGGCGTCCCCAGTCTGGCCGGTTTGAGGTAGAATTCAAGAGGTTGTCGGACGGACCCGGCGTAGGTGGTTGACCGCCCTTTGGCGGCGTAGAACTTCCAAAGGAAGATGGTGCGTATATGTGTGGAATCGCCGGGGCGCTGGATCTGAACGGAACTCGTGACTTCTCGACTGACCGGCTCGAACGGATGACCAACGCGATTATCCACCGGGGGCCCGACGACGGGCATACGCACCAGGAGCCCGGGGTCGCCCTGGGCGTGCGCCGGCTCTCGATCATTGACCTGGCCGGCGGCCGTCAACCTCTCAGCAACGAGGATGGCTCGGTCTGGGTCGGCTTCAATGGGGAGCTGTTCGATTATCCGGAACTCCGCCGAGACCTCCAGGCGCGCGGGCACCTGCTGGCCACCCGTTGCGACACCGAGGCTTGGGTCCACCTCTACGAGGACCACGGCGAGGGGATGTTCGATCGGACGAAGGGTCAGTTCGCCGTCTCGCTCTGGGACCGCCGCGAACGGACCTTGATCCTCGGCCGAGACCGGGTGGGCATCTGCCCGCTCTATTACGCCGAGCGCGACGGCTGGCTGCTCTGGGGCTCGGAAGTCAAGGCCCTCTTGGCCTCGGGACTGGTTGCGGCCCGGCCCGATCCGAAGGGGATCGATCACCTGTTCACATTCTTCTGCGCCGGGACAACGCGGACCTACTTTGAAGGGGTCAAGTCGATCCCGCCCGGACACTACCTGAAGGTGAAGGACGGCCGGATCGAGCTGAAGCAATACTGGGACCTCGACTTTCCCGATCAGGGGGATGAGCGTCGTCTGGCCGACCCGACCCCCTTGATTGACGAACTCGAAGACCTGCTTCGGAAGGCGGTCGAGCGCCGGTTGCGGGGCGACGTGCCGGTGGTCAGTTATATCAGCGGCGGCCTCGATTCGACGGTGGTCCTGGGCCTGAGTTCCCAACATCGTGGAGGCGCGGTGCCTTCGTTCACGATCGGTCTGGAGAACGCAGGACCTGATGAACGCACCGCCGCGACCGAAGCGGCGGCCATGCTCGGCTCCCCCTTGACGGTCGTCACCATGGACAAGGCGCGGATCGCCGCCGCCTTCCCCGAGCTGACCGTCGCGGCCGAAGGGCCGGTGCTCGACACCTCGTGCGCCGCCTTGATGCGCCTGGCCGCCGCCGTCCATGAGCAAGGCTACAAGGTCGCCCTGACCGGCGAAGGCGCTGACGAAGCCCTGGCGGGTTACGTCTGGTACAAGTCGCAAAAGATCCGCGAGAAGGTCGGCTCGGTCGTCGGCCAAGGCTTGCCCCTGCTGGCTCGCAAGGCCTTGCTTCGAGCCATCGGCGGCAACGCGGCGCACCGCGCCCCGCTCTACGCCATGAGGGGGTTTCGCCCGGCACAGCAAGACATGTACGAACTTTTGGCCGAGACTCGGTCGATCGTCTACAGCCCGTCGATGTGGGAGCGGCTCAAAGACCACACCCCCTACGACGACCTGGACCTGACCAACGACCGCATGGCGCGCTGGGACCCGCTCAACCAGTCGCTCTACGTCGGCTACAAGGTCATGCTCGCCGGCTTGCTGATGATCTCCAAAGGGGATCGGATCGCGATGCATTCCTCGGTCGAGACCCGTTATCCATTCCTTGATGAAGAGGTGATCCGCCTTTGTTCTGAAGTGGCCCCGGAGTACAAGCTCCGCGGCATGACCGAGAAGTGGCTGCTTCGCCAGGTGGCGGCCAGGATCTTGCCCCCCCGGATCGCCAACCGACCCAAGACGATGTTCCGCGCCAGCCTCTCACAAACCTTCCTCGGCCCCGGTCATCCCGAGTGGGTTGATGAACTGCTCAGTCCCGAATCACTCCGCGCCACCGGCTATTTCGATCCCGAGGCCGTCGCCCGCGAAGTCGCCGCGCAGACCACTCGTCCCCGGATCACCCCGCGCCGGTTCGTCTTTGACCTCGGTTTAACCAGCGTGGTCTCAACCCAACTCTGGCACCACCTCTTCTGCGGCGGCGGCCTGTGCAGCCTGCCAGACTGGACCGCCCCCGTATTCGCCGGCAACCGCCTGCCGACCGAGTACCGGACCCGCGACGAAGCCGCCACCACCGCGATGGCTGGATAAATCTCACACCACCCGTTTTCAATGAACTCGCGAGACATCAGAGAGACCGATGACGCCCGACGAGCCTGATTACTGGCAGCCGCCCAAGCTTCAACCGCTGGACGACTGGCCGGAGTTCGCCAACCCGGACCTGCCAGGCCCGCTCCCGCCGACCCCGGGTGTCTGGACCTGGTATCTGGTCTACTGCATCTTCATGACCGTCATCGGCGGCATCCTGGTCGCGCTCGGGGTCTTCCTGGCGGCGATCGTTCCCGAGTTGCCTCGCAACGGGCAAGACAT
>JBDTIR010000667.1:0-7166 GCA_039936275.1 Isosphaeraceae bacterium
GTCGTGGCGATGGACGACGCTGTAGACCTCCGCGAGTCGCGAAAGGTAGAGCCAGGTCGGTATCGCCTGGCCGTCGCCGAACGGCTCGACCTCGGCGATCGCCTCGTCGAACCGGCCCAGGGACGCAAGGGCCTGGGCCTTGCGGATGGCGACCTCTTCGGGAGGGACGCCCCGGAGTGTTTTGGCCCGCTCCAGAACCTCCTTCCAGCGGCCCCAGGCGACGGCCTCAATGAACTGATCGTAGGCCGATGCCGCACCGCCGAAGAACTGGGCGACAAAGGCCCAGATCACCGGTAGGAAGAAGGCAAGGGCCATCAGCGTATCGATAAGCCCCCAGGGCCGGCCAACGTACCTCCTGTAGCCCAGCAGGCCGAGCATCAGCAGGAAGGAAAACTTGCTGCGCTGGTAGCTCTTGATCGTCACCAGCAGGAAGCCCGACAGGGGCCTGGGCAGGTCACGTAACCAGAGGTACTCGCGGGGGGAGATCACCGAGTCGACCTCGGCCTGCTTGCTATAGTGCGAGCCGACGTCGTCAGTGTGCAGAACGACCTCATCGTAGCCCCGATCGCGGAGAAGCTGGACGGCTTCATCGGCCGAGTCGGCCTCAACGCGCTCCGTGACCCTCTTCCCCCCTGGCAAGGTTCCGGTGGCGAGGTATTCGGACATCGGTGATCAACCCTTTCTGCGAGATCAAAACGGCGGAGCCGGCCCCAATCGTTGGGACCGCGAGGGAGACCCGCCTTTTGGTTCGCAAGAGTCTACTCGGCCAGCAAGCGGCAAAATAGGGTCAAGGGAGCAGAACCGGACTCGGAGTTGAGAACAACGTCTGGATCAACCGCCACGATCGGCGCGGCCAAGACCGAACGGGATGCTCACCCTCGTTCCTCTTACCGCAGGTGACCGGGACCAAAGCGACGGGGGCCCCGGCCACCCGTCGCCGGTTGAAACCGGAACGCACGAACCGGTTTTCCTGGTTTGCCATCTTTGGTTCTTGCTCCTTTCGGATAGAATGGGGTTAGCAAGATCCCCCAAACGGAGGACAACATCTCCATGAGCACGACCCGCGCCTTGCCCCTCGCCACGCCCGAGTTGGCCGCCGACGCCCCGCGACTTGCGGCCTACTTGGCCTCGAAGCGACCGTTGCCGAATTCAGGCGTCGATCAGGACGGACGCCTGATCCCTCTCGACAGTCATGAGCGGGCGGCCCAATCCGAGGCGCTGGCCCGGGCGCTTGACGACATCGACGCCATCACCGACGAGACCGATACCGACGAGACCTGGGCGGCCGTCTTCCAGGGCATTGACGCGGGCCGACCCCACCGCACGCTCTTCGAGGGGCCATCCAGGGCATGACCCGGATCATCGTGCTTGGACTCGGGACCGTTGGGGTTGGTGAGCAAACCCCGTGGCAAGCCCGAGGTGGACCAGTGTCGCGCCTGGTTGCGAGCCCTCGACAGGACCGGCGCCCGGTTCGTCATTCCCGAAGTCGCCGATTACGAAGTCCGGCGCGAATTGCTCCGGGTCGGCGCCACCGCTGGACTCCGCCGACTCGACGCGCTGGTGATGGCGATGGCCTATGACCCGATCACCACGGCGGCCATGCGCCTCGCGGCCGAATTCTGGGCCTTGACGCGGCGATCCGGTCTCCCCACAGCCCCTCCCGAGGCCCTTGATGGGGATTGCATCCTCGCGGCGCAGGCTGCTCTGGTCGGCCGATCGGAAGACCAGGTGACGATCGCCACGAATAATGTCGGTCATCTCGCCCGGTTCCCGGGGATCGACGCACGACGATGGAAGACGATCGCCTGAGCGGACCCTGGAATCAAGACCCGGCTCGTTCGTGCGACCGTTGTGAGACGCCTTGGCTCGGATCGCGGTTTCGCCGTCAATATTCCCAAAATCGTGGTGATATCGTGAGCAACAGAATTCGATCATGACGGGTGAGGACCATTGTCATCTTGCGCTCAAGATAAGGAGTGCGCCATGGTCCAAAATGGGGTGGTTTGTTTGATGCATGTAAAGAAATTGCGTGTGGATCCGATCGCCGCATTCCAGCGGCGTCGTTCCGTCCCGCGCCGATGGGACCGAACGGCGTTCCCGGGCAACGATCATTTCTCAAGGCGGCAACGCCCCGACGCACGGAGACAAAACGAACCCACCGGGTCTTTGGATCAGCCAGGGCCGTTGTCGAGAGACGCTGAGATTCCTAAAGGGCCAACGTCCACCCGGCCCATCGACAAAACGAACCCGGTTTCGTCCTGAGCGGCGCGAAAAACGAAGCCATTTCCGGCCAACGTCGTTCTACGAAACGAACCCAATTCCGACTAAACGCCTTGAAGGGTCGAGAGTTACGCTTGATACTTCAGTGTTTGAGTCAACATTGTGGCGTTTTGAAGCTCCCTCGATCAGGATAGTTCTTGGGTTTCCGGGTCCGAGCGCCGAGCGAACCCAAGGAATCGCCTCGTTTGCGGAAATCAAGGCCGGGGGGCGTGGTTTTGAAGGCTGGGCTGTCTTCCAGATTCGCGCGAAATTAAGGAGACCCTGGGACAACGGCGCGGGTGCCGCTACAATGAGGAATCGGCCCGGGGTGGTCGTGGATGGGTTCGAGAGGGACGGGAGCCGCCGAGAGCGGCGGAGATATGGTGGATCGCTTAACCGTCCTCTGTTTCGCGGGCACCTACGCCCTGGCTCTGATCGGCGACCTGGCCAGAGTCGTCGCTCGGGGGTCGGCGCGCTGGTATGTGACTGTGGTTCTGACGGCCCTGGGCTGGATCATCCACACGGTCTATCTGGCCAACCTCGCGGCGCAAGGTCTGGCGATCCCCGTGACCGGCCTGCGCAACTCGCTTCTGGTTCTGGCCTGGATTTTGGTGGCAATCGACCTCTACCTCGTCGTTCGCTCGATCCGGAGGCTGGCCGTTGGCCTGTTCGTGCTCCCCTTGGTTCTGATCGTTCTGGCCTTGGCGGCCTGGTCGCCCAAGGGGGGCTGGTCGCAATCCAATGCCTGGTTGACGTTCTGGGGGACGGTTCACGGCCTGCTCTTGCTTCTGGGCGCGGTCAGCACCTGCGTGGCGTTCCTGGCGGGCCTGATGTACCTCTGGCAGGCCGACCGGCTCAAGAGCAAGCGATTGCCACAGCCTGGCTTTGCCTTGCCGAGTCTGGAACAATCAGAGCGTTGGAACCGGGGGGCGATCACTCTGGCCTTTCCGCTCTTGACGGCGGGCATGTTTATTGGACTAGCCTTGATCGTGGCGACGAGGCAGGTGGGAGGTGCGACGCTGGCATGGACCGACCCGAAGGTTGTGAGCACCGTCTTGATGTGGATCTTGTTCGCCGGCCTGCTGCACGCGCGCTATCGACCGGAGTGGCGGGGCAAGCGCGTGATGTTGCTCACGGCCTTGGCGTTCGCCTTCCTGGCGTTCGCGATGGTCGGGGTCGGCCTGGTCTTGCCGACGGCGCACGGCGCGCCGTCGTCGCCGAATGCCAACGGGAGGGCGGTATGACCCCCGTCGCACCGACGACCGCCGCGGCCACGCCCGAGGGCCATGTTGTTGAACACCATCGGGAGGGTGCCTTGACGCTTCTGACCCTGGGGGTCGATCATCGCTCGGCACCGACGGCCGTGCGCGAGGCCCTGGCGTTTGACGGTTCCAAGTGCGAACACGGTTTATGCAGGCTCAAGGAGGCGTTTCCCGGCATCGAGTTCGTGATCCTGTCGACCTGCAACCGGGTCGAGGTCTACGCTGCGGCCGACCAGGCCGGGGTTGCGCTCGAGGTCGCCCCCTTGGCGGCGTTTCTGGCCGAATTCCACGGCGTGCCGGTCGAAACCGTGGCCGGGCATCTGGTGGCGCACCATGACGAAGCGGTCGTCGGCCACCTCTTCCGCGTGGTCAGCAGCCTGGAAAGTCTGGTCCTGGGCGAAGGGCAGATCCTCGGCCAGGTGCGCAATGCTTATAAGGTCGCGGTCGCCCGCCAAGGCGTCGGCCCGATTTTTCATACCGTCTTCCGCGAGGCGATCCGGGTCGGCAAGCGGGTTCGCGAAGAGACCGGCATGGACCGCGGCAAGCTCTCGATCGCCAGCGTCGCCGTGGACGTGGCCCGCGAGGTCTTTGACCAGTTCGACGATAAGACCGTGCTCGTGATCGGCGCGGGGAAGATGGCCGAACTGACCCTGCAACACCTCAAAAGCTTGCGGCCAGGCCGGATCATCGTGACCAACCGCAACGCCGCCAAGGCCGAGGAGGCCGCAGCGACCTGGGGCGCCCTGGCCATCCCGTTCGAACGGCTCGGCCAGGCCCTGATCGAGGCCGACGTGGTCGTCAGTACCACCTCAGCCGAAGCCCCGATCGTCACCTTGGACACATATACTCGCGTCCAGCGTTCCCGACGCAACCGCCTGGCCCTGATCCTTGACATCGCCGTGCCTCGTGACTTCGACGAGGCGATCGGCGACCTGGAACAGGTCATGCTTTATAATGTTGATGACCTCAAGGCGCAGGCCGATCGCAACTACCAGGGGCGTCGCAAGGGGATCGACCCGGCGCAGGTGATCATCGAGCACGAGACCGCCGCTTGTTTGACCGCCCTCCGCCACCAGCGCAACGCCGGCACCCTGCTCCGCCAGCTTGGCGACTACGCCGACTCGGCCCGTCTGCGCGAGCAAGACGCCCTCTTCGCCAAACTTTCCCACCTTGACGATTCGGAACGTCAGGCCATCGCTCACACGCTCCAGCGGCTCCAAAACCAGTTTCTCCACCATCCCCGAGCTGCCCTGCGCTCGGCCGCCGCGACCCCCGACCACGACCATCCCCACTCCCTCTTGACCGCCGTCCGCCACCTGTTCGGCCTGGTCGATCCTCGCCCGAACCCCAATTCGGGACAACCTGGCGAGTGATCGGTATTCCGGATCGAACCCGTTCTTGGTGTGTAAAAGAAACAATTAGGCGTATTTTGCATGATTTAAATTACCTAAACCTCCCAAACTCATGCAATTTTTGGATGCAACCGACCATCCAGCCAAGTCGAGGATAAAACGGTCTTGGCTGATGGGAAGTGAGATACCAAGGGGGGTTGACCTCGTGATACAATAGTCGTTGAATGTATTGGCCGTGGACCCGGGGATGGAACCCAGGGGGAACAACGGCCGAGGCCCAGTGAGTCAAGCCAATGATAATTCAACACCCTCCTCCGTGTGATCCCGCCCAGATGGCCGCCACTGTGCGGTCCCTCGCCCGACACGCCCACCGCTTGCTCCGTGATCCCAACTCCCCCCCTGCCGAGGCCCAGCTTCTGGCCGCGCGGATCGCCCAGTTCCAGGACTGGGCGTGCGACCAAGCTTCCGACGAGCTCGTTCGATGGCTGGAAGACCTCCATCGACGGGTCGAAACCCAGGCCCTTGAGACGTCCCGGGCGACGTCTACTGTCTAATCTGGATTGAACAGCGCCGGCCTTCGGCAACCATGCAGAGGGCCGGCCTTTTGTGTTGATGTCGCACCCATCGGCAATCGATTCCCAAAGGGGCAGAGTGCGCGCCTCTAGCCGAGGCGGTGGCGACCTCCTAGAATGCGGGTATCACATCTGTCCGAACCGCGTTGAACCCGTTCAGGAGTCGCTCCGTTGCTGCACTACCTCTCGGAGGACCCGACGTATCTGGCCGGTGGCCTGGTCCTGGCGGCCCTGGGCTGTCTGATCGCCCTGAAGCTCAGCCAGCAGGGGAAGTTCTTGATCTGGGCGGGGGCCGCCTTCGCCTTGGCCCTGGCGGTCGTCGTGGTCGAGCAGCTCTGGGTCACGGACAATGAGCGGATCGAGGCGACGGTCTTTGAGCTGGCCAGAGGCGTCCGGCAGTCCGACGCCGACGCGGTTGCCGCCTTGATGACCCCCGACGCGATCATTGAGCTGGACCCCGGGTCGATCGGCGACGGCAACATCGCCATGAAGTACATCGTGGGGATGCTGCGGCACTTTCGAGGCCTGAAGATCAGTCGGGAACTCTTGCGGCAGCACCTGGAACCCTTGAAGTTTGACGCCCTCTGGGTCAGCCGCCTGGAAGCCAACGCCGGGCGAGAATCAAGGCGAGGGACGGCGACGTTTCGGATCCACGCCAGCGGCATCCGGCAGGAGTCGTCAGGCACCTGGACCTTCGCCACCCCCGCAGGCGGCACCCAGTGGTCGCTTGGGTTCCGCGAGATTGACGGTCAGTGGAAGGTCGATCGGATCAGCCCGGTCGCCGTGTCGGTCGAATCCGATCACATGCCGGCCTTGCCGACGCGGCCGTACTCACCTTGACCGAGAGCGGGTGATTCGCCGTCCGCTCTCGGCCAGGGGAGTCACGTTCAGCGGCCGAACCGCTCGTCCTGTTCCTTCTGGAACTGTTCCTTCCTGGCGGGGAAGTCAACGACGACGAGCTTCTGAGTGGCCTCGTCCCAGGCGTATTCCTGGTAGTAGGGCAGCAGGGCCAGCGAGACGCCGTCGGGCTGGTCCTTCTTGATGATCTCGGCCATGAACTGGTCGTAGGTCAGCGGCTTGGGGTCTTCCATGATGTTCTGGGCGTTGCGGATCTGGATCGCTTGCTCGACGGCCATGCCGCCGATCTTGGCGACGGAAGTGCGGTAGGCCGCGGCGTTCTGGGTCAAGGGGTCGGAGACCGGGATGGTCGTGTCGGCGAGCGTGCCGCCATCCTTGAGGGCCTCCGGCAGGTTCAAGACGTTCTGGGTCGTCTTATGGAGGGTTTCGCGAGGCTTGATCGTGCCGGGCTTCTTGGTATCGTCGCAGGCGGGAACGACGGCCAGGGCCAGGGCCAAGGGGATCAGGAGCAGGCGGCTGGATCGCATGGAAAGGGCGTCCTCAAAGGTCGAGACTCGGGCCGGTTTGGGGACGAGCCGCCGACGGTCGCGACGCATCCCGAGATCAAGATCCGCTCCTCCGAAGTATGGCGCAGCCGGGTCGGCTTGGCAAGACCCCGGGGTCTCGTGACCGTTCAGGACTACCGTGCCTGAGTGTAGGGCGGCCGTCCCGGCCGCGCCTAATCTTTTGAGATTGCAGCCGAGACGGCCGCCTTACATAAAGAGGGGCCTGGCTCAGGTCCAGTGCCATTGTTTGACCTCGGCCAACTGGTCGTGGCGGGTCATGTCGAAGTGAAGGGGGGTGACGGTGATGTAGCCTTCGAT
>JBDTIR010000668.1:0-15647 GCA_039936275.1 Isosphaeraceae bacterium
GAGATCGTCGGGATCGGCGATGTCCGAGACGCCCGGGTCACCCCTGAACGGATCGAATCGGCCATCAGCCGGGCCAAGAACGAGATGATCCCCCCCGATAAATATGAGTGGCGGCGTCAGGGAGACCCGACGGCACCAGTCGTCGCCAAGGTTTACAAGGGCTACGAAAAGCGGCTCCGGGAGCTTTCGGCGGTCGATTTCGACGATCTACTCCTCCACATCGTCACGATCCTCAAGGATCACAAAGAGGTCCGCGCCGAGCTCGACGCCAGGTTCCGGTATGTCCTCGTCGACGAATATCAGGACACCAACCTGGCGCAATATGCCATCGTCCGAGGTCTTTCGGTCGACCACCCGAACATCTGCGTCACCGGCGATCCCGACCAATCGATCTACGGCTGGCGAGGGGCGAACCTGAGCAACATCCTCGACTTCGAACAGGATTACCCGGGCTGCAAGGTCGTCCGCCTTGAGCAGAATTACCGGAGCACCAAGAACATCCTTCGGGTCGCCGATCACCTGATCCAGTTCAACAAACGGCGCAAGCCCAAGGCCCTGACAACCGAGAACCCCGACGGCCCTCCCGTCGAGTTGACCACCTACACCACCGAGGCCGACGAGGCCCAGGCCGTCGCCGGTCGGATCGCCGCCTTGGTCCGCGAGGGGGAGTACGAATATCGGGACGTCGCCATCTTCTGCCGGGTCACCGCCTTGACCCGAGGGTTCGAGTCGGCCCTTCGCGCCGCGCAGATTCCTTACCAGATCGTCGGCGGGGTCTCGTTCTATGAACGTCAGGAAATCAAGGACGTGCTGGCGTACCTCAACCTGATCGCCAACCCCAAGGACGACGTGGGCTTCGGCAGGGTGGTCAACGTGCCGCCAAGGGGCCTGGGCAAGACCTCGCTCGATCACCTCGCGGCACGCGCGAGAGACCTGGGCTTGCCGCTCCTGGCGATGGCCAGGCAAGGCGCGGCAGTCCCCGGCCTGAAGGATAAGGCGATTCGAGGTTTGCGCGACTTCGCCATGCTGATGGACGAATTGAACGCCTTGCGCGATCACCCGGCCGAGGAAGTCATCCGCCGCTTGCTCGATCTTTCCGGCTACCATCGCGCGTTGGTCAAGGAGGCCAAGGAGGTTGGCGACGACCGCCTGGCCAACGTCGATGAGCTGATCTCGGCGGCCCGCCAGTTTGATCGGGACCATCCAGGCGCCTCGGTGGTCGATTTCCTTGAGGAAATCAGCCTGGCCTCGGCGGTCGACCGCTGGAAGGACGAGGCCGGCGCCGTGACCTTGATGACCCTGCACGCCGCCAAGGGGCTCGAATTTCCGGTCGTCTTCATCGTCGGCCTGGAACAAGGCTTGCTGCCGCACTCACGCTCGGCGAATTCTCCAGGCGAGCTTGAGGAGGAACGTCGGCTCCTGTTCGTGGGCATTACCAGGGCTCGCCGAGAGCTGTACTTGAGCCATTGCCGGGTCCGTGAGTTTCGAGGCCAGCGCACCGCGACGATCCCCTCGTGCTTCCTTGACGAACTTCCCGAAGAGGCGATGGACTTCCGCGACCGCTCCGGCGACATGATCGGCACGACGCCGACCCCTCGCAGGCATATCGAACCCCGTCCAAGTTCCCCCAACACCAAAGGGTTCCGCCTGATGACCGCCGCCGAGCTGGCCGGCGGCCCCTCCCCAGCCCCGGTCGATCCGTTGGTCGCCTTCCGCATGGGCGTCTCGGTGCTCCACCCTCAGTACGGCATCGGCCGGATCGTCGCCATCGACGGCGCCGGGCCGAACCGCAAGGGGCGGGTCGCCTTCACCGTCGGCGGAGAACGAACGTTCGTCCTGGCCAAGTCCCCGTTACGGCCGGTCAATGGGGGTTAGGAGGCATCCCGTGTTCACGATCCGCTGTAGCAGTGACCCACCGGAAGCCGAGCTTGCCGCGACTCCGGCCGGGTTTACCCGGCTCGCAGAGGTCATCGCCGGCTTCGCCGCCGGGGTCACCACGGAGACGTCCTTCGCCGTCGACCCATCCGACCCGGCGACCTACGAGCGTTGTCTGTCCGGGCTACGGGTCGAAAGGGCGTCCGGCCCGCTGTCCGTCTCGGTCGTGGGTCGGACTCTGGTCATCTCCGGGTCCTCCAGAGCGCTGGAGTTGCTCGCTCGCAACCTGCCGAGGGAGCCTGATCTCCCGCCCGGCTATCATGTCCACATTGAGGCTGCCGGTCGCGAGTCCTGGGTGTCGCCAGAGTCCGTGCCGTTGGTGCTCATGGTGGCGGTGGCATTGGACGCCTCTCAGAGAGCCGTACCGAAAAAACCGGAATAGTAATGAGTTACGAACACAGCTCATTCCTCGGTGGGTCGGCGGCGGGTGGCACAGGTAACCCACCCTTGGGGAGACGCTGCCATGACGAACGTTACACTGAAGCAGGAAGCCCTCCGTGCCCTCTCGGAACTGGTCGAGCATTGCCCGGACGTGCGGCTCGGCCAATTGATCGTGAACCTGTCCTGCATCGCTCGAGGTCCGACGCCCGAGGCGGTCTGGGACATGGAGGATGATGAACTGCTCGCGGCCGTGAAGAGCCACATCGAAGACTACGAGCGGCGACACGCCAGGACCAGCGGGGTGGCACCGGCGGAGGATGGGTGCTAATATCTGGGTGCCACTGGCTCTGCCAGTGCTCCGGTTCGGCCCGTCCCGGCACTTGGCAGAGCCGGTGGCATCCAGCGGGTTGCTTTTACCGTCGGCGGAGAACGCACGTTCGTGCTGGCCAAGTCTCCGTTGCGGCCGGTTAACGGGGGTTAGGCAGGGCTCATGGATCTCGCGTGCGATCAATGCGGCACCACTGACTTCGCCGTCGCCGGCCGTTCGTTCGCCATGTCCTTCGTCTGCCCTCACTGCCACCTCGTCATGTGCTCCGCATGCGCGGGCCGCGTCCAGGTCGATGGCATTGCCGCACTCTGCTGCTACAAGTGCCGTTCGACCGGCATCCGTGACGCTGAGGTATAGGCCGACCGTCTAACCGATCGCCGCAACGGACCCCGGCCGCCGCGATCGATTGATGGTGACTCGTAAGCATTCTCTCGGCGGCTGGGCCGCTGAGCCTGGTCGTTACGTGAGCCCGCTCTGGCCGCCATTTCTCGATTGAGGTCGTCATGGACTTGAGTAGAATTTCATGCTTTAATGGTTCTTGAAAATAATGGAGACGATTTTCAACATAAATGGGATCGACTGGGCTGGCATTGCGGGCTCAGACGCCAAGGTGAATGGATGATGGAACACTGCATATTTCATGGTGGTCCGGGGATTTTCAGTGATTCAGGTCTTCCCCATTAAGCGCCCGATCTCTTAGAGTAGACGAGCGACCGGTTCGCTGAAGTCCGGAGACCGAATCAAGAGACCGAGGGAGAAGGTGATGGCGTCGAAGGGTCGGATGTTCGCGGGCTGCACAGTAGCGCTGGTCACTCCGTTCCGCAACGGAGAGGTGGACCTCGAGGCGCTCGGCCAGTTGGTTGATTGGCAGATCGCCCAAGGGACGCGGGTACTCAGCCCGGTCGGCACGACCGGCGAGTCTCCCACCTTGACGCATGCCGAACATGAGCGTGTGATCGCCACGGTGATCGAGCGTGCCGCCGGCCGGGCCAAGGTCCTGCCCGGCACCGGCTCGAACGCGACGGCCGAAGCAGTTCGCCTGACGAAATTCGCCGCGCAAGCCGGGGCCGACGGTGCCCTGCTTGTCGCTCCTTATTACAATCGGCCCACGCAAGAGGGGCTCTACGCCCATTTCGCCCGGATCGCCGAGAGCGTCGAAATCCCTTTGATGCTCTACAACATCCCGAGCCGCACCGGCCGGAACGTCGAGCCGGAGACCGTCGAACGGTTGGCGAAGCTGGAAACGATCGTCGCGATCAAGGAAGCCAGCGGCTCACTTGACCAGGTGAGCGATATTCTGGCGCGCACGGAGTTGACAGTCGTCTCAGGTGATGATAGTCTAACTCTACCCATGCTGGCCGTCGGCGCCGAAGGTGTGGTCTCGGTCGTCGCCAACATCGTGCCAGGCGACGTGGCCGCCCTGATCGACGCCTTCCTCAGCGGAGACCTCGACGAGGCCCGCCGCCGCCACAGGGCGCTCTTTCCTTTGTGTCGTGACTTGCTTGGGCTCAGTACCAACCCGGTCCCGATCAAGACCGCCCTGGCGCTCCTGGGTCGAGGCAACGGCGAGCTCCGCTTGCCGCTGATCCCTCTGAATGAACAAAGCCGCGCGGCCCTCCGCGCCAGTCTCACCCGTTACGGCCTGAACCCCTCCGCAGACTGACGGCAAGCCATCAACACGCTTTTTTCTTTGAGACCGGCGAAAACCAACCACCCCTCGACGTCTTTTGGCATCTCGAATGCAAGCGTATCTCCACGATTCATTCGTATCCCCGGGCGGCGAGGGGGTCTCGGCCGGTGGAGGCCGGGTCCCTGCGCTGCTCGTCTGGCGGAATCGCTCCCACCTCGTTTGTGAAGGTGGAATTCCTGGTTGTCCCCTCCGTTTTTGATTTTGATGACCTCTTCGAGAGGGTGTCCTTTCGAACTCATCCTGGACTCAAGCTCCGCGGGAGCGTCCCGGCAACTGCGGTTTCTGGCATCTCATTTCCCGTTTCTAGAGAGGCGGCAACACAATGGCACGTAAAGCAATCAAGCCTGTGGTCGAGACCAACGGTAGTACCTTGACGTCGATGCCCGCGATTTCGGACCAGTCGGTCCGCAATCTCGCGCAAGTCTTCAAGCTGATGAGTGATGAGACCCGCCTGCGCATCCTGCTCTATCTGGCCCAGAGTGAAACCGGCGAGCTGCACGTGACCGACCTGTGCAACCGACTCGGCCAGAGCCAGCCCGCGGTCAGCCATCACTTGGCCTTGCTTCGGGTCTCTAGCCTGATCGAGTCTCGGAGGGAGGGCAAGCACAACTTCTACAGCGTGCGCGCCGATCACTTCGGCGAACTGCTGACCGACCTGTTCTCGGCCGCGGGCCCGATCCCCAAGAAGATCCCGTTCCATCAGTTCCTCCTGACCTACACCGGCTGATCGCCTTTGGCGCGATCGGTCCGTTTCAGTGAACGGGCTTGTTCCAACGCGGGGTCGGCACCTCAATAATGAAGGCGCCGGCCCCGCGTTCGGTTTCTGGTAACGGCACGACGGTCCGGCTCGAAGGAGAGTCAAATCGCTCAAGAACCGGCAAGGTTCGCCTTGACCCCCAAAAAGGCCTTGCGCACAATGAGCGGCCGGTTAGAATGCCCGACCGGGTTGCCAGAACACCCACGGTCGCGCATCCCAAGACCCAAAAGGCAAGACTCGGCCCTCGCTGTTTGATCGGCGCGACCGCCAAGGTTTGTCTTGCACGCGCTCCGCCGACGGATCGGCGTGGGCTTCTTTTTGATTCGGCTGAACTGACGGGCCACCCGTTTTGGGCGTTCCCGACAAGGAGATGGATCGATGCCGACGTCCTCCCGCGCGATCTGGGCCCTGGGCCTGGGCCTCTTCGGTGTTACCGGCCTGGTGGCGTCCTCGACGGCCCAGACTGGCGTGGGCCAGGCGGCTCCGAAGGCCGCCGCGCCGACCGGCACGCAGCCCACTCCCGCGATCATCGCCTCGGTCGATCTTGACGTTGTCTTTAAAGGCTACACCAAGGTCAAGGATTCCAGCGAGCTGCTCAAGACCGACGCCTTGAACAAGCAGAACGATCTGATGAAGATCTCGCTTGAGATGAAGAAGATCACCGAGAAGATGCAGCAGTTCCAGCCAGGCTCATCGGATCAGAAGAAACTCGAATCCGAGTTCACCAAATACAAGGCCCAGCTTGAGGCCGAGCGTGAGCAGGCCCAGCACGACTTCGCCCAGCGCGAGGCCGAGGCCCTGGGCGGCCTGTACAAGGAAGTCCAGTCGATGGTCTCGCGGGTCGCGTCCAAATACGGCTACACCTACGTGATCAAGTCGTCCAACGAGCCGATCAGCGGCAGCGACCCGAACTCGGTGATGGCCGCCATGGCCCGCACAGTAATCTACGCCGACCCGAGTACCGATATTACTCAAATTGTGCTCTTCAATCTGAATAAGTCTTACGAGATGCAGAAAGACCAGGCCAAGGGCACGACCCCAGCCGCTGCCAGCACTCAGCCCAGGCGGACGGCGACCGCGCCGGCTCCGGCCAGCACGACGCCGAAAGCGAACTGATTAAGGCCCAAGTCGCGTGGGCGAGGACCAGACGGGAACCAAGTTCCCACCTCGCCCGGCCAAACAGGGCGCCTTGACCCTCAACCATCAGGGATGATGGAGCCGGTATATCCCATGGCAAGTCGCCAGCAACGCACAATCGCCCGCGAGACCGTCGTCCGCGGGATCGGTTTTTTGACCGGAGCCGACGTCGCGGTTCGATTTCGCCCCGCCGAGGCCGAGACCGGCGTGGTCTTCGTCCGAGGCGATCTGCCCGGTCGGCCCAGCATTCCGGCCCACGTCCGCCACGTCGTTCCTCGACAGCGCCGCACGACGCTCCAGCGGGGCGAGGCCGCCATCGAGATGGTCGAGCATGTGATGGCCGCGTGCGCCGGCCTACGGATCGACAACTGCCTGGTCGAGCTCGACGCCGGCGAGACCCCCGGTTGCGACGGCTCAAGCCGCGCGTTCGTCGAGGCCCTGACCGACGCCGGCCTGGTCGAGCAAGATCGCCCTCGAGCCTCGTTACGCATCAAGCGGCCGATCACCGTTCAAGACGGCGCGGCCACCCTGACGGCTCACCCTGGCGTCGACGACCGCCTGGTTCTCTCCTACAACCTCGATTACGGCCGAGATTCGCCGATCGGTGCCCAGAGCCTCTTTCTTGATATCTCTCCAGAGAGCTTCCGCGACGAACTGGCGACCAGCAGGACCTTCCTGCTGGCTGAGGAAGCGAAGTCGTTGCGCCAGGCGGGCATCGGCGCGCGAACGACCGAGGCCGACCTCCTGGTCTTCGGTCCCGACGGCCCGATTGGCAATACCCTGCGGTTCCCTGATGAATGCGTCCGCCACAAGATGCTCGATCTGGTCGGCGACCTGGCCCTGGCAGGCACCGACCTGATCGGCCACGTCGTCGCGCATCGCTCCGGTCATCAACTCAACGCCGAGCTGGTCCGCTCACTGCTCGACGCCGTGAAGCGGGACCAATTCGAGCCTGCCGCCAGCGCTCCGGTCCTCGACATCGGCGCGATCATGAAGATCCTGCCGCATCGGTTCCCGTTCCTCTTGATTGACCGGGTCATCGAGATCGACGGCAAACACCGCGTGGTGGCCTTGAAGAACGTCAGCAGCAACGAGCCGTTCTTCGCGGGACACTGGCCGAACCATCCGGTCATGCCCGGGGTCTTGATCGTCGAGGCCCTGGCGCAGACCGGCGGGATCTTGCTCGCCCAGCAGTACGACCCGACCACGAGCCTGGCCATGCTCGCGTCGATCGATCACGTCAAGATCCGTCGTTCCGTGGTCCCCGGCGACCAGCTTCGCCTTGACGTCGCCATCCTCCGCGCCAAAGGGCGGATGGCCGAGGTGCAAGGCGTGGCCCGCGTCGGCGAACACCTCGCGGCGGAAGCCAGGATCCGGTTCGCGATCGTCCCGAACGACCAGATTCTCTAACCACGCATTCATTTTTATCTGATCCAGAGTCGGCGTATGGGAGTCTTGAGGAAGGGGCAGACTTCAGTCTGACTCCCTCCGGTTACGTTCGAGCCACTTTTTGGACCTTGATCCGCCATCGCGGCGGGAACGACCAAAAGAGCGTCGATCCGATGCCAGGGAAGGCGTCGCGAACCTCATGGATACGAGGAGCACCAATTCAATGGCGACCCTGATCGCGGACACGGCCTGCGTGGACCCGCGGGCCGAGCTGGCCGACGACGTCGAAATCGGACCCTACTGCGTCATTGGCCCCGACGTGCGAATCGGCCGGGGAACCCGGCTGATCAGCCACGTTTCAATCATGGGCGTGACGACCCTGGGCGAGTTCAACGTCGTCAGCCCGTTCGCCGTCCTCGGCGGTGATCCCCAAGACATCTCTTACCGAGGCACACCCACCCGCGTCGAGATCGGCGACCACAACATCATCCGTGAACACGTTACCGTCAACCGCGCGTCGGAGAAGGAAGACGGCCTCACCAGGGTCGGCAGCCATAACTTCCTGATGGCCTCGGTCCACGTCGCCCACGACTGCAAACTCGGCGACTGGATCACGATCGCCAATGACGCGCTTCTGGGCGGACACGTCCACATTGAAAGCCACGCCAGCATCTCCGGCGGCGTGGGCGTCCATCACTACGTCACCCTCGGCGGCTACAGCTTCGTCGGCGGCCAGTCGCGGATCTACCACGACGTACCCCCGTTCATGCTCGCCGACGGCAACCCGTCGAAAGTCCGCTGCATCAACGTCGTCGGCCTCAAACGCAACGGCATCACCCCCGAAGGCATCGACGGCCTTCACGAGGCCCATCGCCTGATCTTCCGCGCCAAGATGAGCCTGCGGCACGCAGCCGACCTGCTCCAGTCGCACGGCCACTTCACCCCCGAAGTCGCCCGTCTCGTGGCCTTCATCCAGTCTCAGCACGAAGGCAAGCACGGCCGGGCCCGCGAACGGTTCCGCAAAGGACCGCGACCCGCGAACGAGGAATAAACGATTGAGATTCACCCCGTCGATCATGAGGAGACATGACTACTAATCAACATGAATAAACTCGATTTTACAATGATTTGAGTTGATCCGTGCTTATTGGTTGACAAGGTCTCGCTCAAGTGATCTCAGTGGTGACACCTCTGGAGCATCCATTCATGAACCGTTTGCGCGTGGGCGTCGTCGGCGTGGGTCATCTGGGCAGGCATCATGCCAGGGTCCTGGCCGGAATCGAAGGGGTCGAACTGGCGGGCGTGGCCGACAGCCGACTTGAGCAAGCCCAAGCCGTGGCCGAGCCCCTGGGTTGTCCGGCCTGGGCCGACTACCACGCCTTGCTCGACCGGGTGGACGCCGTCTCAGTCGCCGTGCCGACCTCCTTACATCGCGAGGTCGCCGGCGCGTTCCTGGAGCGCGGCATCCCGGCGATGGTCGAGAAGCCGCTCGCCGCGAACGTGGCTGAGGCCGAAGCCCTGGTCGCCCTGGCCCGGGCGCGCGGCGTCGTGCTTCAGGTCGGTCACATTGAGCGGTTCAACCCCGCGCTCTCGGCCTTGGAATCGGTCCAAGGGCGGCCGAGGTTCATCGCCGCTGAGCGGCAAGGAACCTACACCTTTCGCTCGACCGACATCGGCGTGGTCTTTGACTTGATGATCCACGACCTTGACCTGATCCTCTCCATCGTGCCGAGCCCGGTGCGGTCGGTCGCGGCGGTCGGCCTCAGCGTCTTCGGCCAGCATGAAGACGTGGCCGACGCCCGGATCGAGTTCGAGGACGGCACCGTGGCGACCGTCACGGCCAGCCGGGTCAGCTATCATCCCGTGCGCAAGATGCGGCTCTGGGGCCCTGACGGATACACCTTACTGGACTTCGCCACCAAGCAAGGAACCTTGGTCCGGCCGTCCGACGCCTTGCGCCGGGGCGAGCTCGAGACCGACGGACTTGATCTGACCCAACCTCAGGCGGTGCGCAATCACCTCTTCGGCACGGTTTTGCGCGTCGATCAGGTCCAGGGCGAAGGGCGGGAACCCCTGGCCCTGGAACTGGAAGACTTCGTGCGGGCGGTGCGTACCGGGACCCGTCCCAGGGTGAGCGGCGACGACGCCCTGCGGGCCGTCCGCCTGGCCGATCAGGTCCGTCAGAGCCTGAACGCCCATCACTGGGACGACCAGGCCGACGGCCTCACCGGCCCTCGCGTTCGGCCCGAGCCTGCCATCGAGCCGATCACCAGACTCGCCGGCCCGACGTTCTGGCGATCGCGGGCCAGCCGAACCGAGCCGTCGTCCACGCCGAACACGTAAGCACCGGTCCAAGCGACACAAGACGCTTCTCTGGATGTTCTTGTCAACAAGACTGCCAATCGGGTATCGTGACGTCCCTGCGCGGCGGCCGACCGGGACCGTTGTGCCGTTCACGCCTTACCCATTCGTTGAATCGGGATTGATTTCGTCTCGCTGAGGAAGGTCAAAAGGTCAACGCTCATGGCTGCCGAAGCAAAAGAAAAGAAGAAGAAGACGGCCGAGGAACCGGCCGTGAAGGCCCCCGCCGAGCCGGCGAAGCCCCGACCCCCCGCCGACCTTCGGCTCCGGGTCATCAAGAAATTCCAGGGGCGATTCCTCCCAAAAGGGGTCTTACGCGAGCGCCAGAAGGCCATTCTCCAGCGCTGGGACTCGGGCGAAGACCACGGCGGCGTGACCATTGAGGAGTTGAAGTCGCTGCTTGCCGACTGGAGAGGCTCTCAGGAAAAGCCCCCTCGCAAACCGCAAGGCTAACGGGGCCGCCGTCAGCGATCAAAAAAAAAGGGGGCCGACTCGCCCCGGCAGCCTGTTGCAAACCAAGGGGCGGGGGTCTATGTTCGGCGTGCGAGCGAGTCTTGTTGCTCGCACGGCCCCCCGTTTGGCAACCTTAGAAAACGGGGCCGGGTTTCGATCTCCCCGCAAAGGAGCCCCACCCCCAATGACCCGCCTCGTTCAATCCCGCCCCAGACTCCTGGCCGTCTCCCTGATGGCCCTGGCCACCACCGGAGTGGCTCTGGCCCAGCAAGCCGCCCTGGTCGGCACGCTCGACGGCCATACCGACCCGGTCTATGCCGTCGCCTGGACCCCGGACGGCAAGGCGATCATCACCGCAGGCTTTGACAACACCGTCCGACTCTGGGACGCCGCCACCCGCAAGGAACTCAAGAAGTTCGAAGGCCATACCAGCCTCGTCCTCGCCGTAGCCCCCAGCCCTGACGGTCAGAGCATCCTCTCCGGCAGCCTCGACAAGACCGCCAAGGTCTGGAAACGCCCCACCAGCGGACCCACCAAAGACCTGCCCAACCAACCTGCGGGTGTCCACGCCCTGACCACCAGCCCGGACGGCAAACTCGTCGCCTACGCCGCCAGCAAAGACGTCCACGTCTGGAACCCTGCGGAACCTGACGCCGCCAAGGCCGTCCGCAACCAAACCGGCCACGCCGCCGACGTCGAATCGATCGCCTGGCGACCCGACGGCGCCCAGATCGCCTCGGGCGACAAAGCCCGCGCCATCCGACTCTGGAACGGACCCGACGGCGCTGCCCAAGGCCTGATCGAGACCCCGAGCGACACCGTGCTCGGCCTCGCCTACACCCCGAACAACCAGCAACTCGTTTCCGCAGGGTCTGACGGCCTCGCACGCCTCTGGCAATTGCCCCTGGTCGAACCCCGAGTCATTGACGCCAAAGGCCCCGTCAAAACCTTCGCCCTCAGTCCTGACGGTGCCAAGGTCGCCACCGCTGGCGATGACAAGGTCGTCCGGGTCTTCAACGTCGCCGACGGCGCACTCATCAAGGAAATCCCCAGCCCCGATCAACCCGTTGTCGCCTTGGCCTTCAAAGGGGACGGCAATCAGGTCGCCTTCGCCTTGGCGAACCAGGTTATTCGCGTCTGCAACGTCGCCGACGGTGCCGAGGTCAAGAAGATTGAGGGCCTCCCCAGCCCCGTGACCGCCCTGGCCCTCAGCCCCGACGGCGCCCGGGTCGCCTTCGCCGGAGAGGACAATCAAGCTCGGGTTTACACGGTCGCCGACGCCAAAGAGGTCAAGCCCTTGCCCGGCCACACCGCGCGGATCAACGCCGTCGCCTTCGCCCCCAACGACGGCAACCTCCTCGTCACCGCCTCGACCGACAAGACGGCCAAGCTCTGGAACATCAACGAAGGCAAACCCGTCCGCGACTTCGCCGGCCACGCCGACGCCGTGC
Source organism: Isosphaeraceae bacterium (assembly GCA_039936275.1). Classification (GTDB taxonomy): domain Bacteria; phylum Planctomycetota; class Planctomycetia; order Isosphaerales; family Isosphaeraceae; genus JBDTIR01. Next base: position 11,883 of record JBDTIR010000668.1, read on the forward strand.
TCGCCCTCAACCTCTCCCGAGACGGTCAACAACTCGTCACCGGCTCGACCGACAAGACGGCCAAGCTCTGGACCGTCGCCGACGGCAAGAACATCGCCACCTTGACCGGCCACGCTGCGCCGGTCTCCTCGGTCTTCCTGTCCAATGACAAGAAGAAGGTCGCCTCTGGAGGCGCGGACAACACCGTCCGGTTCTGGGACGTGGCCAACCCGGCCGCTCCTCGCGAACTGCAAGACCTGTCGAGCCACGCCGCCGCGCTCATCGGCGTGGCGATCTTGCCTGACAACGCCCAGGTCGTCTCGGCAGGGCTTGATAACAAGGTCAGGGTCTGGAAGCCCGCCGCCGTCCGCCTCTTCGCAGGCCACCAGGGGCCCGTCCTCGGCGTGGCAATCCATCCTAATGGATCACAGGTGTTCACAGCATCCGCCGATAAAACGGCGAAGGTCTTTGATATCAACACCGGCGCGGAAGTGCGCACTCTTGCCGGCCACACCGACGCCGTCAAGGCGATCGTCATCACCAAGGACCAGCAGAAGGTCGCCACCGGCTCGACCGACAAGACGGTCAAGACCTGGAACGCGGGCAACGGCCAACCCTTGTTGACCTACCAAGCCGGCGCTCCGGTGCTCGTCCTGGCCGTCGGCGCTGACAACAAGACCCTGGTCGCCTCAATGGCCGACAACAACGTCAAGGTCTTCGATCTGGCCCAGGCCGACCTGGCCAAGGCGGAAGTCCAGTCAATCCCCGTCGGGGCCAGCCCGGCGGTCGCCGTCGCGCTCTTGCCGGACAACCTGTCGATCGTCACCGGCTCAGACGACAAGTCGGTCAAAGTCTGGACCATTCAGCCTCCAGGCCCCTCGATCAACTTCGCCGGTCACGCCGGCCAGGTTTACAGCGTCGCCTGGTCCCCTGACGGCACAAAGGCCATCACCGGCGCGGCCGACAAGAGTTTCCGGGTCTGGGACCTAGCCAAGAAGGCCCAGGAGAAGATCGCCGAAAAGGCCCACGCCAACGTCGTCTACGCCGTGGCCTACAGCCCCAAGGGGGACGTGATCGCCACCGGCGGCGACGACAAGCTGGTCAAGTTCTGGAACCCGGCCGACCTGAAGGAGTTGCGCCAAAGCACCGGCCACGGCGCAGCGGTCTACTGCGTCGCCTTCCAGCCCCCCGACGGCGTCTTGCTCGCCAGTGGTTCGGTTGACAAAACGGTCCGGCTCTGGAACGTCGCTGACGGCAAGCCGGTGAAGACCCTCTCCGGCCACCCCGACGACGTCTACTCGGTCTCGTTCAGCCCCGACGGCAAGCGCCTTGCCTCGATCGGCTACGGCGGCAACCTGTTCGTCTGGGACGTAGACACCGGCAAACCCGTCTTTCAGCAGAAAGTCGGCAACAACACCCCGGCTTACGGCGTCGCCTGGTCCCCTGACGGCAAGCAACTGGCCGTCGCCGCCTCGGACAACAAGGCGCACATCTTCAACGTGCCTTGAGAACCTCGGCAAAGTATTCGGTTTTCTCTGGCAAGGCGGGGCAAGGACGCCCCGCCTTGAACCGCGCGCGGTGAGAGCCAAACGGCCTTATTTAGGTCGAAAATCTACGTGGATCGGGACGGAAACTCGATCTGATCTGGTCAAAGGGTGTGCGTCGCATGCGGATGCCCGGCAAATCCGGATATGTGGGCTTGTGGGCTCCGCCCTTACCGGATTATAACCGTGACGAGGCGGGCATCGGTCAGGACCTGACGACGAGTGTCACGAGATGCTGGTCTGGCCGTCTTGACACATGTCCCCCCCGCCCTTCGATCCCCAATGAGGAACCACATGCCCGGTACAGCACCGTTGGTGATGTCTTCGCGGACCTTTATGACCCAGACCAGCCCACTGAGCCTCATTGGTCGAGGCCGCGGCAAACGGTTGAAGGCGATCGGTCTGGCGCTCGACCACTGGAACGACGGCAATCTTCCGCCGGGCCAGCGGATCGGGGCTCTGCTCCTGATTGTGGAGTTCTGCCACAATTGGCTGAGGGCCAAGAACAACAAAGGCAAGGACGGAATGACTACCGGGTTCCGCCGGCCCACGATCAACAAACTGGCCAATCAGGCGTTCGCCAGGGCGCAGTATGAGAAATTCGAAGCCAACAAGTCCGCCAATGCGAACGGCAACGTGCTGGGGAGCGGGCGTTCGCTCCAGGGGGGATATCAGAAGGAGCGGTCAACGTACCTGGCGTCAGGCAAGACGAAAGCGGTCTCCGGCTCCACCGGCCACTTCCTCGCCCACCATACGCAAACCCCCTCCGGGGCTGCGAACTTCGCCCTGGGAAACGGGACCACGCCCACGGTGGGTCTGGATTTCGACACCATGACCGACCAGCAATTCAAGGACCTGGTGACCGTCTTTGGACCGCCGAACAGGTTCGAATCCGAGGTGCTGTTCCTGGACAAGCAGACCCGGTTGAAGCACCTGATCCTGATTGAGAATCGCTTGATGTATGACGGCGCGTCGAGTCTCTACGACACGAGCAGCAACCCCGGTGGCATGGCCTATGCCATCGACCTCTACGGCAACCTGTTCTCGGTCGACGACAGAAAGTCCAGCGTGGGAGTGACGAACAACAAGCGGTTCAACCACTCAACCTACAACGCCGGCAAGGACGTCATCTGCGCCGGGATCATCAAGGTAAACCAGGGGGTTTTGACCTACATCGACAACGAGAGCGGTCACTACAAACCGACCCGTAAGAACCTGCAAGACGCCGTCCTCCTCTTGCAGAATCTCGGCGTGAACCTCGCAAACGTTCAGGTCAACTGCAAGACTCAAAGCGCTGCCCATCATGGCAAGCTGGCGTACCATATCCACAATAATGGAAGCCTCTTCGCCAGCAATCCGGCCCGCAGGCCTGACAGTCTCCAGGACGCGTAAGCAAACGCCCACCGAGAACTGAAAGGGCCCTTTGGTTCCGAAGGGCGGATGGCTGCGAGGTCGCCCTTCGATCACACCTCGGTGCTCCAAGTTCCTGGAGAAGTTCACCGGCGTCGCCGAGCCGAAGATCCGTCGCCTTGGGCCGTCCGCACCGACCCTCCGCTTCCGGAAAGGAACCGATGGTCGACTCAGCCGGCTCTCTTGCTGTCTCGAGAAACCTGCTGTGCGAGCTCTTTCGAGAGGTCGAGGCCCCCGCCGAGCCGCGAAGTCTCGGCGAGGGCCTCGCGCTCCCGAAACTGGTACGCGGCAGGTCGCTTGAGCCAGCATGTGATGGCCCGCACGCACGCCCGAGATCGACCAATCGGTTGCATCGTTGAATTGAGGCTACGGCCAATCCGTTCCCCGATCGACATCTTTCCCGAATTCGGGGCGATCCTCTGGCGATCATATCAAGCAAAGGACGTCCAAAAGGCGCTTGGCCCGACGAGCCAAGGTTCGGTCAACGTCCAGGCAAACCGGCCCGACCTCTTCGAACTTTCCAAAGAGCGACCGACGCTGGCCCTCGTTCCCGCACCGATCTCCGCCGCCATGCCTCTCGGCTCGCCGACGGTTCCGTCACGGAAACCTTTCGTTCTTTGACAATTCGAGGCGGAGCAACACCTGGGCAAGCCAACCGGCCATGACCGGGCCGCGACCCCGGAAACCCACCGCGCCGAACGAACTACCATGCCGCTGCGCGGCACTTTGACCAATGAAAATGATGGCGTGCAATCACGAAAACTCACAGTCGGGACAGTCCGCGTAATTTACTCAATCTGCCATCACTTCCGCCATTTTCTGAGGAACCCAC
>JBDTIR010000669.1:0-7485 GCA_039936275.1 Isosphaeraceae bacterium
AGCCCGGTCGTGACGTCGTCGAGGGCCCCGGGCAGGTCGCCCGATTGGTGGCGGACCCGGGCTCGAACGGCCAGGGCGTCGGCGGACCCGGGCGCGAGGGCAACGGCCAGGTCGGCGGAGGCGAGGGCGTCGGCCTGCTTACCCGGGGCGGCAAGGACCAGAGACCTGGCCGCCAAGGACGGGACGAGGTCGTTGAGGTTCGCCGCCTCGATCGTTTGGCTGGCCGCCGCGCGGAGGTCGGCGGCGAGGTGGGCGTCGGTCGGCCAGGCGTCCGGCTCGATCAAACGGACGTCCAACGGCTTGCCGAGCGCCAGGCGGACCCTGGCCCAGAGTCGGGCGCGGCCGGGGCTGGGCGCGAGGGCGAGGGCCTCAACCGCGTCGTCCTCCGCGCTGTCCAGTCGCCGCAAGGCCAGCCGCGCTCGAGCCCGCAGGGTCAGCAAGCCGGCCCGGTCGATCGAACGGCCTCCGGTCTTAAGTAAGCGGTCCAGGTCGGCCTCAGCCTCGTCGGGACGGCCGCAACGGAGGGCGAGCACTGCGCGGCCTTGCCTGGCCGCCGGGTCGTCGGGGTTTTCCATCAAGAGAGCATTATAGGTATCTCGGGCGCTCTCGAATTCACCAGCCTTGGCGTCGAGCCGGGCAAGGTCGAGCCGGGCACTGTGGGCGAGCGTCCTCGGAGGGTCGGCGGCGAGGACGGCGTCGAAGTCGGCCCGAGCCCCGATCAGGTCGCCCAGGGCCAGGCGTGCCTTGCCGCGCTCCAGCCTGGCCTCGCCGTATTCGAACCCCGCGCGGCTGGCATTGGCCACGGCGCGGTCCAGGTCGTCGATCGCCCGGTCCCAGACCCCTTTCCGGAGCCCGTAAATCCTCGCTCGGTTGTAATAGGCCCAGGGTGATCGAGGTCTCAAGGCAACAGCTATATCAAAATGTTTCAACGCTTCGTCGTCATAACCAAGACGCATTTGATACTCGGCCAACGAGAACTGGGCCCAGTAGTCATCCGGCCGAAGCTGGCAGGCCCGTTTGAGCCAGGCGAGCGTTCCATCCTGGTCGCCGAGCAGATCGGAGACCAGGCTCCACTGGAAGCAAGATCGGGGCGACGCCTCCGAGCGTGGGTCGTCGAGAACCGTGGGCGGGTCCACCGTTGTCGACAGGCGAGCGGCCCACCAGGCTCGCAAGGTCCGCCAAGGGCCTTTGGGCTCGGCGAAGGCCAGGGCCCGATCGCAGTAGGCGACTGCCCGGCGCGCCAGCTCCAGGTCGGCCGAGGGGTCTTGCGCGGCGGCCCAGACCCAGAGAAAGAGAAGGTCGTCAACCTCGTCAAACAGGTGTCGGCGCGGGGCGGACTCGAGCCGTTGCCAGTCAGGCCGCCGGGTCCAATCGGCGTCTTGAAGCACCCCCAAGGGACGAAAGGCCTCGGCCAGATCACGCGAGGCTGAGGCACGGTCGCCGCCGAAGCCGAGTAACTGGAACCGCAAGTCTTCGGCAAGGAGGTTGAAGCGATTGGCCAGCGCGCGGACCTGCTCCGTGTCGATCACCACAAGCCGTCGGCGTCTGGCCTCAGCCCGAAAGTCATCCAGATGTGAACGGTTCGGCGCCAGGCGGGCGGCCCAGGCGAACTGATCGGCCGCGGCGCGAAGCTCGCCGCGAGCCTCGGCCTGCTCGGCGCGATCGAACCATTGACGAGCCTCGGTCTCGAACCGGACCCGGTCAGCGTGGGCGTGGACCCGAGCGACGGCGAACAAGGTCAGGGCCAGCCCCGCGGGGACCGCGACCGCGAGATGGCGACGGTGGCGACGCAACCAGCGAACCACCCGCCCGGGCCAAGGTTCCCGAGCATGGCGGAGCGGGGCGTCATCGGCGACGGCCTGAAGGTCGGCCGCGAGGTCCGCCGCCGATGCGTAACGATCGGCGGGCTTGGGGGCCAGACAGCGGGCCACGACCGCCTCAAGCGCCGGTGGAACCTGGGGAAGGATCTGACGTAAGCCGGGGAAGCCGGCCTGGCGGGCTGCCAGGAGCCCTCGCACTCCCTCAACGGCTGTCGGAGCGTCCTTGGCGTGGGGAAACGGCTGCCCTCCCAGGGCCTCGTACAGGACCATCCCCAGGGAGTACAGGTCCGCTCGGTAATCGAGCTGGTCGGCGGAACCACCAAGAAACGCCTCGATCTGCTCAGGAGGCATATAAGCAAGCGTTCCACCTAATCGGGACGCCGACGAACCGCCAACCTCGGCGCCCGGGTCGCTCGAAAGGTTGAAATCAAGCAGCATCGGCCGGACGTCGTCGGTCAACAGGACGTTCGACGGCTTGATGTCGCGGTGCAGGATGCCGACCTCGTGCGCATGCTGCAAGGCCTCGGCAAGCCAGGCCCCCCACTGAGCAATTGTCCGCGTGAACCCCTGGTTCCGAATGACCTTGCCTCGCGTCAAAGCCAAAGCGGCGGGCAAATGCCGACCTAGAACGGCCGCCAGGTCGTCGCCCGTTTTTGAGCCCCGAAACCCGGGATCAGCCAACACCTGCGCCAGGGTCACGCGACCGAAATACGGCATGCACAGTAAGTGCAACTGAGTGACCGGATCGGTGCGATATGAATAAACCGGAACAATGTTCGTATGCTGAAGTTTTGCAAGCAACTGGGGCTCGCGCGATTCTTGCCGGGTGACTTTCAAGACCACGGGGCGATTGGAAAGCAGTCGTTCTTCGGCCAGGAAGACGCGGGCGAACGTGCCGCGGCCTAGCTCTTCGACCAGATGGAAGCCGGCGATGGTCTGCCCTGCTTCGGGGAAGGGCGTGTCGATCTCCAGCGGCTCATGGGGGGCTGTGGAGATCCCCGCGGCCACGAGGCTGTGGATGTCCAGGATCTCGCGGAGTTGGGGCGCGAGGTCGGGAAACCGAGCGTCATACTCGGCCGGATCGGGGTCGTCGTCTGCCTCTTCACGGAGGCAGAACTCCTCATAGAGCAAGGCAACCAGGGCCTCGGGCGTCAGTTCGGGGTGACGGTCGCGATACCACTCGACCCGCACAGGCTCGCCGGCCTCAATCCGCAGGGCAAGGTCCATGCGGAGCAAGGCGAGGGTCGCGGCGGATCGGTCGGCAGGATTGCCGGGAAGGAACCCGGCCAGGTCGGGGCGAGGATGGGACGGGTCCCTCCAGGCGGCCTCGTAGCGCTGGGCCAGACCGAGGGCGTCGGGAGAGTCGGCGTCGTCCCAGGTCTTGCCAGGGACGGGCGGGCTCATGGCGACGGTTCTCCCTCGTTCGGTTCGATTCCGGCACGGCGGCGGAGGTCTTCGAGAATGCGCCTGACGGTTCGCTCACTGATCCCCAGCCGATTGCCGATCTCCTTGGTCGAAAGCCCGTCGGCCTTCCATTCGAGGATCACGCGGCGGTCTTCGGGCAACAAGGCGCGGAGTCGGCCGAGGGCCTCATTCCCCTCGGCCACTTCACTGGGCGAATCGGCGTCGCCCGGTAGTTCGCGAGGGTGCGCCCCGTCGATCCAGAGCGGCTCCTCCAGTTGCATGTCTTGGCGACGGCTGAGGGCGCGGCGGTACTGGTCGATCACCTTGTTGCGGGCGGCCCTGGCCAGAAAGGCAACAAGGTAGTGGGGGTCTTCAAAGTCCTCGTCGCTGGAACGCATCCGGCGGAAGAAGCTTCCCCAGACGCTCTGGAGGAAGTCCAGGGAGTCAAACCTTGATCGCAAGAGCCTGGGCAACTGGCGACGAACGACCAGGCGCACCTGCGCCTCATACCGGACAAGCAACTCGCGCGCGGCGTCTTCGTCGCCTGCCCGAATTCGAGCGAGGAACCCTTGAAGATCGCTCCCGGGTTCGTGCGGCATCTCCCCCTGGCTCATTGCGCATCCCGTTTGTCCGAACGCGGGTTGGCCCGCGAACGTGTCGAGCTTGATCAAATCGGCGGGCATGTGGCCGGACCATCGCGGGACCAATCGGCAAGGGCCTTAGGGGGAATCCCCGATCCCTTCCTCTTCTGAGTCGTAAACGACGTCCCGCGACGGCCATGTTCGATCAGCTTCAAGCCTGCTGAAATCCACCAACAATCAATATATCAATCAAATAGACGCTAACAACTCAAGCCCACGAACACGCGAAGAACACCAGGAGCCCAAAAGCAAACAGACATCTTTCGTAGCGTCCGTTGTGTTCTTCGCGTCTCGGCGGCGAACCTTCGGGAACGGCTCAGACCAAGGTCTCCGGAACCACGAACGGAGCGCGGTAGGCCCGCGTCAGGAGCTTGTTGGCCTCGTCGTCATTGGGGAACCGTTCGGTCTTGGCGTCAAACGCAAGGCGGCGGCCGAGGCGGTATTCCTGGCCGTCGAGCTTCAAGCCGTTGTCTTTGGCGAGGTGCTCTTCCATCCTGGACAAAGTCTCATAAGCGGCCTTGTCATCGCCGAACGCCTTGGTCTGGGTGTTGAACGGCACCTGCTCGCCCAGGCGATACGACACGTTCGCCAGGTGGCAGAGGGCGGCCGAGTAATGCCCTTCGACGACCGGCGCATTGAGGTCGTCGGTCTTGCGGCTGCGCACCGCGGCGATGAAGTTGCCGAAGTGCCCCTGGCCAGGCCCGCGCCCGGCCTCGACCTTCGCCAAAGGTTCCCCCTTGTCGCTCCCCTTGGGATAGAACTTGTTGTTGGCGATCGTCCCTTCGTCGAGATGGACGATGTTGCCCACCTTCTGACCGTGAAACTCGCCCGTCTTCAGGCCGCGGACCTCGAAGATCAGGTGGGCGTCGCCGTAGTCAAACACGGCGATCTGGGTGTTGGGCGTCTCCCCTTGGTCCTCATAGCCGAACCGGCCGCCAAGGCAGACGACGCTCTTTGGCAAGGTCGCCCCCGGAATCATCCAGCGGGCGATGTCCATCTGGTGGACCCCCTGGTTGCCGATGTCGCCGTTGCCGAACGGCCAGAACCAGTGCCAGTTGTAATGAACATAGTTCCCGTTGAACGGAACCTCAAGCGCCGGGCCGATCCAGAGGTTGTAATCAAGCTCCGACGGGGCCTCGGTGTTCGGCTTGGTGCCGATGGTGCCTCTGGGCTTATAACAGAGCCCGCGTGACACAAGCAATTTGCCGTACTTGCCCGACTTGACCAGTTCCGCCACCTTGGCCCATTCGTTCATGCTCCGGCTCTGGGTGCCGTGCTGGACGATCTGGCCGTACTTCTTGGCAGCCTCAGTGATGATTCGCCCCTCGTGGACGTTGTGGCTGCACGGCTTCTCGACGTAAACGTCCTTGCCGGCCTGGCAACCCCAGAGGGTCATCAACGAATGCCAGTGGTTGGGCGTGGCGATCGAGATCGCGTCAAGTTCCTTGTCGTCGAGCGCCTTGCGGACGTCCTGGACGGTCTTGGGAGTGTTCCCCGCTTTGGACGAGACCTCCTTGAGCCGCTTCGCGTAGGTTCGGGTGTCGGGGTCGATCAGGTAAGTGATCTGCACCCCCTTCATGCCGGCGAACTCGGCGACGTGCGCGCCGCCGCGACCGTTCAAACCCGCCACGCCGATCCGAACCGTGTCATTGGCCCCCAGGACCTTGCCGGATGATTTGGTGCCGCCGATGGCGAAGCCGGCGCCAATGACGGCCGAAGATTGAATAAACGAGCGTCGAGTCAGTCGAGACATGGGCTCTCCTTCCGGATCAAAGAGGGAACGGCCACGCGCCGCGAAGCCGTTGAGACGGCGTTCGCTCGATTATGCGCCAACCAGCGGCGGAATCCCACAACCAACCCCGGCGAGTTTCGCGAAATCCAAAAGCACGAGGGCGCCCCCTTTTGAAAACTCAAGGGGCGAACGGGTTGGCCGGGAAGACATGGTCAAGCCAGAGCGTCTCGGCCTCGCGGCGGATGATCTGGCACGCGAGCCAGTCATGCCAGTTATGGCCGCCGTTTGAGAACTCGGCCATGATTTTACGGGCCTGATTGAGGGACTGAAGGCCCTGGTCGGCGCGATTCAGCCGCAAGTACGACATGGCCTGGAACAGTTGGCCCATCGCTCCAATAAAGTCCAGGCCTCCCGCCTGAGCCTGGCTCTTGTCACACCAGGCGATGGCGTCTTCAAAGGCGCCGCGACGATAATCGGCCATCCCCTTGGCCAATTGGAAATAGAAGAAGTACCGATGACTGGCCCCCAGGGTGACGGCGCGGTCGGCGAGTTCGGCGGGCCGAGGGTCGTCCAGCGTCTCGGATGCGAGTAGGCAGGCTTTGGCCATCATTTCGGCGGGCTGCGGGTCGTTCGGCGCGCCAAAGCGATCGAGCATCGCGAGACAGCATCGGCGGTATTCCTTGACGTCGCCGAGGTACAGGAACAACGGGGCGGCGCGGGTCCAGTCATTCAGGTTTGAAGGATCCAGTTCAATCAACCGGGCGTAATCGGCGGCGGCCTCGGTCCAGCGGCCCTGAATGGCAAGTTCCTCGCCTCGGGAGCGGAGCAAATTGAGGTCTTCGGGACGGCGGTCGATGCCGCTGGTTACGACGTCCTTGGCGTCACTCGCCCGGTCGAGCGTTTGCAAGTATCGGGCGGCCTCGCGCTTCAGGTCCAGGTCCTCCGGCCGCGAGGCAACAGCCCTGGCGAAAGCGTCGGCCGCCTCGTCGGATCGGCCCAGGCGGGCGAGGTCGCGGGCCTGGAGAGCGTCCTCGGCCATCAGCCAGAGCCGGACGCGGGCATCGGCGTCCCCAGTCAAGACGTGGCGGCCATCGGGTAACAGGGCGATGCCAACGTGCGGCGCCAGCCCCTTCCAGCCGTGCAATTCCTGGCCGGTGTCGAGGTCCCAGAGGATCATTCTCCCATCCATGTCGCCCGACACGGCGCGACGACCGTCGGGCAGCACGGCGATGCACCGGACCCAGTTCCAGTGCCCATCAAGGCGGCGGATGACCCGGCCAGTTTCGAAGTCCCAGAGGATCAAGGAGCCCGCCTTGTCGCCCGACACGGCGCGACGACCGTCGGAGAGGAGAGCCAGGGCACAGACCCAGTCCTGATGGGCCTCCAGGCGACGCAGTTCCCGACCTGTCGCGACGTCCCAGAGCCGAACGGTCTTGTCAAAACTGGCTGACACGGCGCGGAGGCCGTCGGGCGCGAAGGCGATGGATTTGACCGTGCTGGTGTGTCCGAGGAACTGGCGGACCTCCGCGCCGGTCTCGACGTCCCAGAGCCGCAGGACTCCGCAATCCTCGGAATCCCCGGTGTCGGAGTAGGGGCCGGAGAGGAGGAAGCGGCCGTCTGGAGAAACGGCGACCGACTGTACGTAACCCGGGCAATGGATGCGGCGGAGTTCCTGACCGGTCTCGACGTCCCACAACCGGATCGTGGAATCGTAACCGCCCGAGGCGAAGCGGCGGCCGTCGGGGAGGAACGTCGCGGCCAAGATCGGTCCATCGTGCCGGAACTGGCGGAGTTCGCGGCCGGTGGCAACCTCCCAGAGCCTGACGGTCCGATCGAAACCCCACGAGAGGGCGCGGAGGCCGTCGGGCGTAATGGCGACCCCCTGGAC
>JBDTIR010000670.1:0-9054 GCA_039936275.1 Isosphaeraceae bacterium
GCGCCGCCGTCAACCCGGAAGCGACGCGATTCCCGTTTCAATTTCTGAAAGAACGACTTATATCGGCAATCATTCTGCAAACCCAGGAACGACCAGCCCAGGGCCGTGGCGAACCCGGCCGCCGCCCAGCGCGGGTCACCCGTGTGCGCGGCCAGGCCGTAGCCGAGCGCGAACCCTTGCGTCAAGGCGAAGGCGTGATGCATCAAATAATCAAAATAGACCCCGTCAAGGCTTGTCGAACCTCGCCAGCGGGCGACCTGGCCGTCCACATGATCGAGCCAGAACGCCAGATGCGCCAGGACCACCCCGGCAACGAACCCGAATCGAGATCCGCTCGCGATCGCCAGCGCTGCAGCTCCGCCGATGACCAGGGCGGCCAGGGTCACCTGATGCGCCGAGAGGCCGAGCCGGATCGCTAGCCAGGTGCCGTAAACCGCCGACGGTCGGCCCACTCTCCGAGCCAGCCAGTTGCCAATCTCCGGGTTGCGAGTTGGGGATTCTTGATTGCAAGTTAGGGATTGCGAATCAGGGACCAAGAATTGCGAGCTAGGGATTGCGGAGTGCTTGAAGACCCGGCCGCGAAGTTCCGAGAGCGTCGGTCGTTCGCTCATCGCCGCGCCCTCTCTGTCTCGGCCAGATCGCCTTCGGACTGGAGATCATAAATCGCATAATGACGGAGCACGCCGTCGCCGTCGGTGATCGGTTCAGAAAACAAAGGACGCCGCGTCTTGAGCCAGGGGGCCAGGTGGATCGAGAGAGTCGGGTCAAATTCGACGGCGGTCTCGGGAACCGGAGGACAGAGCATCAGGTGCGTATACCCTTCGCGGCGCAGGTGGTCCACGATCTGCTGAGGAGACTCACCAAAGGTGCCGAGCCCGGTCCGGCGACGGTGGGCCAGCTCCATCGTATAGGGTCGAGGGATGTAGAACCCCCGATGGTCTTGCCCCATCAAGCGGGCCGATCCTGGCAAGTGTTTGTCCACCCACTGGCCGACGCGATAGGTCGGTTCGCGGCGCATCAAGTAGGCTTCGGCCGACTCTCGGCCCAGCACGACGCTCAGTCCGTGCCGACCACGCGCCAGGCTCAGCGACGCCTCGAACCCGAGCATCACGACCATCAAGGCGATCAAGGCCCGACCGGCCGCCCCTCGCCGTTCCCAGCAGGTCAACGCCAACCAGGCCACGGCGACCGCCATCGGCCCGACTGCGATCAGGACGAACCGCATGCTTTGCCTGCGGGTCAGGCAGATCGTCAGGAACGCGAACCCAAGCGCCGACAAACCCAAGACCCGACGAGGCGGACGCAGGAACAAAGCAGCCGGCAGGAACAGCAAAAACGCCGGTCCAAACTGGTGCGAGAAACTATCAAACCGATCCGGCTGGAGCGTCAACGGGCCGAGCGCCGTCACGAGGTTGAAGGTCGACAACGGCAAAGGGCGCTTGATCGGGTCCAGTACCTCGTCAATCCCCGAGCCGCCGAACGTGTGCCTGAAGAACGGGTACACGGGGTTCCCCGTGTAAGAGTACGTGCGGAGATACCAGCATCCGCCGACCAGGACCGCCGCCGCGGCAAACGTCAAGACGGCGGGGATCGTTCTCATCAAGATTAATTTGAAATTGCAAGATCCAGACTTAATATTATTGTTGAAACATAGTGGAATTACCATCGACATTCCCAGCAACCCGACCCAGACCAGGGCCGGGTATTTGACCCCAAGGGCCAGGCCGCCGAGCACGCCCGCCAGTGCGGCGGCCCCGAGGGTGGGACGGTCGGCCCAGCGGACCCAGGCCAGTAAGGTCGCGACGCCGAAGCTCGCCAGGGCCACGTCGTTGAGCGGGGCCCCCATGCCGTTAGAAACGGCGGGCACCAACAGTGCGATCGTTCCCCCCCACCGTGCCCGACGTCCCAAAACCGGCCGCGCCAGCGCAGTCACCCCTGCTCCGAAGGCCAGGCCGAGGCCCCATTGCACCAACCGGCAAGCCACCGGACCCCGCAGGGCCAGGGCCACGGCGTAGAGCATCTCGGTGACGAGTGGATAGGCCGTCTCATGCAGGTCGGGATCAAAGAACATCCCTTGCCGGGCGAGGAACAGCTTGGGCACCTGCAAATGGTAGCACAACGCATCGCCGTCAGTGACGGGAATCAAAGATGTTAAGAGTGTGCCGATAAGCGTGGCGAGCAACGACAGATCAAACGCCCAGTCCAGAAATCCTTGAGGTCGAGACTGAGTGATCAGCGTATGAAAGGACCTCTTTATGATCTCATAAGCCGCCTTGCCCCCGATTACTCCCCCGACGATCAGGACGACGCCTATCGCGGTCGAAGTCAGCATTCCCAGTTCGCCCAAAACCAGGGCGGCGAGCGCAAGCGTTCCCAGGCCCAAGGGCACGGAAAGAGCGAGGGCGTCGGTGGGGTGCTCGGGCGCTGGGGCGAACCGGGCGATGATTCGCAGGCCCACACCGGCCGACCAGGCCATCAGGAGCAGGACAAATCCCAGGTCGATCATGGGTGATCTCAATGCGCCGAAGTGACGGCGAGGTCGGCGAGGCTCGATCCCGAGACCCCCGGCCGACCCCACTCATCCAGACCCGTCAAAAGAAGCTTCCGACTTATTTGACCGCTTTCGCCGGGCTTGGGTCCGATGCCGCGACCTGCACCATCTTGCCGTCGGGGGTCGCGGCGATCTCGACCGGCTTGCCGTCGGCCCCTTTGCCGGTGAACAGGTAGCCGGCGAGCTGACCGCCGGGGGCGACAGCCAGGATCTCGGCCACCCGGAACCCCTTGGGGGCCTGCGCGACGACGGCCGAGGTCACGGCCTTGGGGACGTCGGTCACGGCGAGCGTCGTCTTCAGTTCCAGGATGGTGCCGTCAGGGGCCATGCTGGCCTCGACCTTGCGCCCCTTGGAGTCCTTGCCGTCCAGATGAAAGAAGGTCTGGACCTCTTGAGTCGCCCCCGCCCACTTGACGCCGGGCACCGCCTTGTCAATCGCCTGGCGGACCACTGCGGGCACCTTGGCCGGGTCGAGCTTGTGCTCGCCGTCCTGAGCCAGCACCGTGCCGGCCAGACCGAGAGACCCCAGAGCCACCACCACGACAAATCGTCCGGATCGCATTGTGAACCTCCTTGTCCATGTTCCTTCGACACGAATTCAGACCCGTATCGATTCTAACGACCGTTGATCTCCGAGCCAACGGTCCAAGACCCCGCCCCAGCGGTAGCGTTGCCCCCATGCCCAGAGCGCCGGCAAGATCCAGCAGGCCAGGACCCCGGCCCTTGCCGCGATCCCGGTCAGTCCCAACCGCTCTGGCCAGACCGACGCGGCGACGACTGCGCCCCCGGCAAACCAGGCCAGTGTCAAGGATAGCCGCCCTTGACGGCGCAGCCAGACGGACCATCCCAACGGATCGACATACGCCGTCGCGCTGGTCAAGACGTACACCACTCCGAAGCCGATCGACATCGCCCCGGCCACGCCGACCAGGCCGCCACGCACCGCGCCAATCATGCCGATTTCGGCCAAAAACGCCAGCCCAACCAGGGTTGCCAGGCAGAGCCGGTATGGCCTGCCGACCGCGATCAACATCTGCCTCGCCGGCCAGGCCAGGCCCAGAAGCACCATTCCGGGTACAAGCGGCCTGAGCGCATCCAGCCCTTCGGCGTAGCGAGGCATCAACGTTCCCAAGAATAAGGGCGCGAACACATACGCCACCGCTCCGCCGGCCGCCAAGGGGGGGGCTTGCGCCTCGGTCGCTCGCAAGGCTTGCCAGGCGACTTCGACCAGGTCGCCGGTACGTCCCAGGGTGGTTTGAAAATAGGTATACATCACAGTCACGAGCCGCCCCGCCAGGTCGAGGCTCCAGCCGGTGCCCATCAGGGCGATCGTGTACAGACCGGCGGCCCGTTCGCCGTCGGGGACGAGAGTGAGGATCAAGACGCGGTCGAGGTTCAGGACCGCACCAAAGGCCGCCGTGTTGGCCAAAATCGGCAGACCGACGACCATCAGGCGCAGGGCCGTCGGTCCTTCCCAGGCCCATCGAAACCGCAAGGGGTGCTGGGCGTGAAGGTAGGCAATCTTTGATCCCAGGATCACAGCCACCGCGCCCAGCAAGCCCCAGAACCCCGCCAGGACCAGGCCGACGGCCACCGCGACGGCCGAGATCAATGATTCGAGCACTTCCAGGCGGGTGGTCAGGGCGAATTCCTGATAGGCCCGCAGCACGGCGATCAGGAAGCTTTCATACCGCTTCACCAACGCCAAGGCGGCGATCGCGACCAGGCCCCAGGTCCATTCGGCCGCCAAGGGGTCGCCCGCGTGGGTCGGCGCCCACCACCAGGCCAAGCCGACCAGGCCGACCGAGTAAACCAGACAGGTCAGGGTGTTGACGGTGTACGCCACGTCGACGAGCCGTTTCGCCTCAACGGCCCGCCCGGCGGCCCGGAGGATCGGGATCTCCTGGACCGCGCCCAGGCCGACGCCCAGGCTCGATCGGTTGGTGTTGTCGAGATAAAGCCGCAAGCCGGTATAAACCCCCAGCCTGGCCGGGTCGAGCCCCCAGCGCAGGGCAAGGGCCGTGAACGTGCCCAGGACCCGACCAACCTGACCGCCCACGGTGACGATCAGGGCATCGCGAACCGCGCGACGTCCTTCGGCCCGGGCGGCCGGTGGGGGCGTTCGTCTGGGGAGGGCCCGGGTTACGGTCGCCATAGCTCGGCCACGCAAAACTGAGACGGGGTCGGGTCAGAGTCGATCGGGATCGACCAGCACTCGGCCAACGGGATGCTGAGGTCTCGATACCAGGCGGCGGTATCGTAACCATAGCGGTTGTAGCTGGCGTCGGTGTCTTCATTGTGCGCGGCCCAACGTTTGGCGACGCGGAGCACTTCACGCCGCAAGCGTTCCGCGGCCGGGGGCGGATTGTGCAGGATCACGGCCGAGGTCAAGACCAGGTCGAACTGACCATCGGCGAAGGGAAGCTCCATGCCCGATCCCAGGACCAGATTGATGTCGGTTTCCCGGTTGAGATAATGGCGGGCGACGTTGAGTTGCGTGGGGCTGAAGTCGAGTCCGACCAAGGGGCAATCAAGCTGACTTCGCAGCTCGCGCAGTTGCTTGCCGTAACCGCAGCCGATCTCGAGGATCGACGTGGGCTGATACCGCTTGATCCGTTCGGCCATCCATCGTGAACGTTCGGTCCGGGCTGGCTGCCCTTCCTGCTCCTGAAAATAATCAACGCCGCCGCGAAGGGTCCAGTAGGTCCGAGGGTCGCCATAGACCAGCTTCCGCTTCAGGCCTGGCCAGCGGCCGAGGGTCCGGCGCAAGGTCTTGTGCCAGGCGTAGTGGGCCCCTCGTGCTCGCCAGGCGTTCCAAGCGCGAACGGGCAAGACCGGATGGTTCGCAAGGTCCACGGTGAGGTCTCTCCAAAGAGGCCCTTGTTTTGGCGATTGCCAGGCGTCACGGCGAACAGGGGGCGGGCCGTAGCTTCAAAAGGCTCTTTGGACGACGACCCACGCGGTTCAGGCCCCAAGGAACGCCGGCGCGGGCCGGAGTGTACGAGCCAGCCTCCAAACGGTCAAGGCGACGTTTGGGGAGGCCAACCCTGGAAACACCATTTCCGATTCGAGTTCTCGGCCCTGAGTTTGCGAGGGCGGTGGCGGCGACTATAATTGAGCGTGTGAGCGGATCGGCGCGGTTCGCGCCGGACCGATTCCAAGGGGGTTCTCGGCATGGGTGTCCGTTCAGGAAAGTCAAAGGTCGCGGACCTCACTGTTCAGGTATTCAGTCGGGCGGTGCATCCGGACTGGTTCGCCGTTCGTGAGCATCGGCGGTTGACCCAGACGAGTTGGGAGGCCGACGTCCGGATCATGGAAGGCGGGCACGTCGTCACCTGGCGATCAGGACCGATCCGGCTCACCGAGGTCTTCTGCGGACCCGAGACCCCGTTGCCGGATCAGGGCTTGCTCTATCAATCCGCCGTCCGACATGAACGGTCAACCAGCCTCCGGCCCGGCCTGGAAGTTTGCTACCAGACCTGTTTTGAAACCGAGCGCGTTGACGCCGAAGTCTTCGCCCATCTCAACGACGAGCTGACCCTTGACGCCAGCAAAGGGGCCTTGTTCCACCGCTTTGAGCCCTTGAACCGGATGAACCCCGCTCCGTTGAGCCGCATCCAGGTCGAGTCGAGGACGCGAGGCCTGTCGGTCCAGGCGTTCCACACCTTCCCTGATGAGCTGGCGATCGTGCGCGTGATGTCGCTCTTTGAGTGCATGCCGCCCCGTTGAGTCGGGCGCGCCGGTCTTAATCGGTATGCGCCGCACGACTATCCCTGTGAAAACCGGCAACCCTGGATGTTGGCCAAAGTCAAGGCTCGGCGCGGGCCGATTCAATGATCGCATCGCGTTGTCCGCCTCTCCGTCGCCAAAAGGGAGCCGGCCTGTCCCCTCCAGAACCGGCGTTGGTTCGCACGGTCCCTTCTATTTGTTCTGGTGGTGCCTGATGAACCAATCGAACCGACGCTCGGGCCTTCGCCCCTCGATCGAATCGTGTGAGCCGCGTTTGCTCCTCAGCGCGGCACCTGGCCGGGTTCAGATTGCAAGCCGTTTTCGCCCCGCCCCGATCGCCTTCCACCCGGTTCGGCCGAACACACCCGTCTTGCCCTTCGCCGAGCCGTCGGCGACCGCCACATTTATTGACCCGTCGGTCTTGATCCTCCGGGGCAACCGGATCGTGATCGGCAAGCAGAGCTTTGTCGGCCCTTACGCGACCCTGAACGCCGGATCAGGCTCGATCAAGATCGGCGCGAAGTCGGCGATCCTCGACAACGCGAACGTCGTGGCCAACGCGAAGGGCTCTGGCGTCGTTGTGGGTGACAGCACGGTCTTGAGCTTCGGCTCCACGGTTCGGGGTTCGAGCGAAGTCGGCGGCCTCGGTGCGTCGGCCAAACCAACATATATTGGCCCGAACGCTTTGATCGACGGCGCGGTCATCCAGCCAGGGGCGTTCGTCTCGGCACTGGCCCGCGTCGGTCCTGGCGTCACGGTGCCTGGCGGGGTCAAGGTCTTGCCTGGTGTGAACATCACGACCAACGCCGAGGCGTCAAACCCGGCGCTCGGCAAGGTCGTCCCTCTTGGCGCGGCGGACACCGCGTTCGTCAAGGCCCTGCTGGCCAATCACGAGTCGTTGGCGGCGGGTTATACCACCTTGTATCAGGGGAACAAGGCGACGGGTCCGTCGATCGGCACCACGAACGCGACGATCTTCAACGGCGACCTGGCCACGGTCGAGGGGACCAGCCGGGAGCCCGGCCCGTCCAACGGCGTGAAGTTCGAGCCAGGGACGATCGGCCCGAAGTTCCTTCACCGCCCCGGGCAACTGGTCGAAGCGGACTTTCCCCAGTTCCGGGCCAGGGTCATTGGCGGGGTCGTCTTCAACGACCGCCCGATCAATATTTCTCGCCATCTCGGCAAGCGGAACTCGATCCGAGGCGATCAAGGGCAGCCGATTACCATTGATTCGATCGCCCAGACTGGCCGATCCGTCACGATTAGCTCCCCCCTGGGAGGCACCGTCACGCCGTCCACCAGCACCGGTAACTCGGGCAGCCAGGGGACCGGCTCCGGCGGTTCAACGGGCGTGCCAGGGACCGGCCCGGGAACCGACGACTCCGGCACCGGCGGATCGAGCCTCTCCGGCAACTCGACCGGCGTGCCCAGAACCGGCCCGGGAACTGGCGACGCGGGGACCGGCGGGACGCTTCCGGGCGGCGGCGGATCGGGATCGGGATCGGGCAACACCGGCTCCTCTAGCAGCGCCGCCGCCACGAATGGCCAGCTCTTCATCGGTCATGATTTCCGGGCCGGCGACGGCGCGGTGCTGCTCGGCGGGCCGGAAGCTGTCGCGCGTCTAGGCGACGGCGTCACCCTCGGGGCGGACTCCGTGGTTGAGGAAGCCACGATCGGGGCCGGCTCGACCATCGGCCGCAGGTCGATTGTCGCCTTCTCGACCTTGCCGCCCGGCTCGGTCGTTCCCGACGGCTGGATCGTGGTTGACAACAAGGTCGTCGGCAACGTCCAGTGGTGAGATCGGCGAGAATGAAACGGCCCCGTTGGACCTTTGGACTTGGCCTTGCCATGATCCGGAAGGGGGGATACCCTGCCGCTCGTTCCGCCAGATGGGGCGGATCCGGTTGACCGGATCGGAAAAAAGAAACGAGGCGTGAAGGCCGGGGACAGTGGACGCGCTCTCCCTTTTTGAGTCGTCAAAGCGGCGGCGGGCCAGACCTCTTCAAGGACAAAAAAAAGGAGTGGGCACGATGCAGAGCAGGCTAAGGATGGCCGCTTTAGCAATCGCCGCGACCGTGACTTGGGTCCCGGCGGCTTTCGCAGGCAGCGCGCCCGTCGAGAACAAGGTCCATCTGGACCTCCAGATCACCGGCCTCGGTCATGACGGCTGCGTGCTCGAAATCAAGCCCGCCCACCCGTCGTGTACCTTCCCCAAGATCCAGAAGGCGATCCGCGCCTCGGAAATCTCCGATCCGCTCAGACTCTCGGTCAACGTCGTCGCCCAGAGCAGCGGCGCCGATCGCGATTGCTCCTTCACCATCATCCTCAAGGAGCCCGGTCGTCCCCCTTCGACCTTCTTGCGGGGTGTTCGCCTCGCGCCCACGGTCGCGGGCAAGCCGGTTCCCCTTCAGTCTCTCCGTTGCTTCTTGAACACCGCCACGGTCGCCGGCAAGGCGGAGCCTGGCCGCTCGCGACGCTGAGAGACCGCATCAAAGTCTCGGAGAGCGTGTGCCGCACGCCAACCATCCGGGAATGGAAGACGGCATGCTGCACCCGCCCTACCAGATTGCCAGAAGCCGGGTCGCTTCGGGGGATCGCTCCCCCGAGGCTTCCACAGATCCGGACTTACCCAATGAAGGCATCCATCCTCCTCTCCTGCGCTTTCCTGGCGCGATGGCAGTTGGCTTCGTTCGGCGCAGGGGCAGAAAAATCCCTCGCTCACGCGTCGGGTTGCAATTCCTGAAGAAAGGTGCCTCGCTTACGCGTCGAGAATT
>JBDTIR010000671.1:0-7148 GCA_039936275.1 Isosphaeraceae bacterium
GTTTCGTCGCAGTGCACGTCGATCAACTTGCCGTACTTGTCGGCCAATTCGACCGTGCGGTGGACGGACTTCTCGCCGATCTCGCGGGCCCATTCAAAGTGCGGAATGCCGCCGACACAATCCGCGCCCATCTTCAGCGCTTCCTCGATCATCTCGTCGCCCCCCTTGTAAGCGTACATGCCCTCCTGCGGGAAGGCGACGATCTGGATGGTGACGTTGTCCTTAAGCTGTTCGCGAATTTCCAGCATCGCCTTCAGTCCGGTCAGCTTGGGATCATCTACATCGATGTGAGTGCGGATGAATTGGACACCATGTGACACCTCTTCCAGGATGCCCTTCATCGCACGTTCTCTGACGTCCTCGAGCGTTTGAGTCTTCTTGACGTCGTGCCAGCGGGCGATCCCTTCAAAGAGCGTGCCACTCGTGTTCGTGGCGCCCTCGCTGCGGGCGGTATAAACGTAATCCAAATGCAGGTGGGGATCCACGTAGGGCGGGACCACCAGACGTCTCCCCAGGTCGATTTCCTCGTCTGTCTTGGGCAAATTCTTGCCGATCTGTTTGATGACGCCCTTGTCAACCAGAATCTCGCTGACCTCATCGTGCTGCCGGTAGATCCGGGCGTTAGAGAACTTCTTCATGGGTTTGTCTTTCTTGATTTGACAACGGCACGGGGGAAGCGTGCAGCGACGGGTGGCCAAGGTTCGGGTGCCACGAGGTTCCGTCTTCGGAACCCGTGTCGTCCAATGTCAAGTACAGTCCAACCTGGGTTCCCGGCGTAACCTTCTGCTTGATGACTTCGAATCTCTCCCGATCAATCAGATCCACGGCCGAATTCCCTCCTGTTTGATTATTTCATGTGTCTTTCAACATGGGAAGGACCCGCAGGCGAACAATCCGGCTCGGTGGTGCCGTCGCGATCATCGGCCAGACTCGAATCCGGTTTCGACGCCTCGTCCTCTCGCTGCCCCAGCAAGGGGCCGGAAGTTGCCTCGCGGTCGCGAACGCCAGCCAGGTATGTTTGAAGATCACCGCCAGCGTCGGCGAGCAGTTGTTCGCGAATTGCGTAAAGTTCTTTGAGAATGGGATTATGAGTCATCGTCGATGCTTCCCAGGAATTTAGCCGGTGTGTATCTCAAGGAGTCCCGGATCGGGTAGCCCGGGTTGTCCAACGCGACGGGTGGCCGGGAACGCAATTCCAATCTCCAGAATCGAGATCGATACGTCCAGAGACGTGAACGGCGCGGCTCGGCCTTGAACCCTCTTCCGCGATTGGCCGGCTTCTGGTAGGGTGCCGCGTCCTTCCTTGGAATGCGCCTGGAACAGCGGGGCGAAACGGGGGCCGGGGCTGGTCCTCGGGGGAGGGATGGATGAATGGGGAACGGGGCGGCTCGCCTGGATGAAGAGGATCGGACCCTGGGAGCGGAAGACGATGCCCAAGGACGGGATGCAGTGGGTCTGGCGCCGGACGCCCGAAATCATTCTAGCGATCTTGGCCGGTGCGGTGTTCTTGCTCGGCCTCGGGTCGGTGGACCTCTGGGGTAAGCGCGAACAGCGGGCCTCGGCCGAGGCGATTGACACCGTCGAGCATCAGCACTGGCTGGTTGCCGAGATCCAGGGGCGGCCCAGGCTGGAAAAACCACCATTGCCGCGCTGGACGATCGCCACCCTCTTTCTCGTGACCGGCCAGCGCGACGAGTGGGTGGTTCGCCTGCCCAGCGTGCTCTCGGCCCTGGGCATGATCGCCCTGGTCGTCGCGCTCGGCAAACGGATGTCGGGTCGGTCGGCGGGGCTCGCGGCCGGGTTCTTCCTGACCTCGATCGTCTTCTTCATCACCGAATTACGCCAGGCAGGCAACGACGGCCTGCTGGCCTTCTTCACCACCTTGGCCCTTTACGCCGCCTGGCGACGGCTCCACGCCGGAACGCTCGACGTCGAGGCATCGACCGACCCCCCTGAGCTTGGCTCGCGATCCTGGTCGGTCTTGATGTACCTCGCGATGGGCCTGGGGTTCCTCACCAAGGGGCCGGTCATCCTGGTCCTGGTCGCCTTGACCATTCTGCCTTACCTGGCGACCGCAGGCCGGTTGCGAACCGGCGTGCGCGCCTTGATCGACTGGCGAGGCGTCTTGCTCTTGCTGCTTTTGATCCTGAGCTGGCCGGTCCCCGTGCTCTTGAGTGATCCGAACGCCGCGAGGGTCTGGTATCTGGAGATGGCCCAGAAGGCGGGGACGGCCGGAATCACGCACCACCGCAAGCGCGACTTCTTCGCCATGGAATGGCCGGGGATGACCGCCCCCTGGGTGATCCTGGCCGCGTTCGCCGTGGCCTTGCCCTTTCGCAAGACCGGGCGAGGCTACCGGCCGATGATCTGGTTTCCCTGGTCCTGGACCGTCGCCAACCTGGCGATGTTCTGTCTCTGGAAGGTCGCCAAGCCTAACTATTACCTCCCTTGCCTGCCGGGCGTTGCGCTCTTGACCGGGATCGAGTGGGTCCGCCTGACCCAAGCGGCTCGCGAACTGGGCCGAGAGGCGACGCAGGCCCGGCGGATCTTGCAAGTTCACTGGGTGGCCCTGTTCGTTGCGGCCCTGGTCGCGCCGGTGGTTGTCGGCCAGGTCGCCCCGGAGTTCCTCGGCTGGTCGTTGGTTCCGGCCCTGACCCTGGCCGCGTCAGTGGTGCTCAGCGCCCTGGCCTGGCGTCGAGGCAATGACGTCCTGGCCCTGGCTCCGCTTGTCGCCTCCATTGCCGTCGGTGTCGGTGTTATTTATGGCGCGATCGGCCCTCGGCTCAACGCCCGGTACAGTCATCGCAGCCTCGCCGAGCAACTGGAACGCGAGCTACCGGCCGACACCCGCACCGTCATGTTCTACCGAGAACTCGACGAGGGGCTCTGGTTCTACCTTCACGGCCGAGACATCGTGCCCGTGCCCAACAGCCAGCCCCGCTATAATCGAGGGGCCGACCTGCTCGATGACTTCGAGCGCAAGACGATCATCTGGGACGACAACGCCCGGATCAAGGCCGATGCCCAGGTCCTGATCGACTGGTTGCAAAGCGATCAGCGCCAGGAAGAATACGTCCTGATTCGCACCAAGATCTACGACCTGCTTTCGAGTCCAAAGTTCTTCGGCCCCGAACTGGGCGGGCTCGCCCAGCCGGTCCTGCGTGAGGAGAACCTCAACCGGCATGAAGTCGTCTTGCTCCACGCTCCGTCTCGCAATCCAGTCGCCTCGGGCGCTCGGCGTCCCCGACGCTGAGCCCGGTTTGGATTGTGATCGTTCCGCCGGATCAAGAGACACACGAACCGCCCCGCCGACTCAACACAGGAGTCGGCGGGGCTTTTGTGTTTTTGTTGATATGATCGTCTTTAGAAATCAAGGCTGCCCCCTGGTCGCCGGGCCTCGGTCGGTGTAGCCTCTTTGGGACGCGGCGATGGGCCGGATCAGCGTTTGAAAATGGATCGAGACTGAATCAAAGGGGGGATTTGCCGTGCGTTTGGCGACCGTGCAGACGGAGAAGGGACCGAGGGCCTGCGGGCTCTGGGAGGGGCGGTACGTGGACCTGAACGCGGCCGACCCGACCTTGCCGGCCGACGTCCGGGGCTTGCTGGTCCTTGGAAGCGAAGGGCTCCAGCGGGCGAAGGCCGCTCAGGAACGCGGAACGGTCGGGTTCGACCCGAAGACGGCCACGCTTTTGCCGCCGGTTCTTGACCCGCAAAAGATCGTCTGCCTGGGCCTGAATTACCGCGATCACGCCATTGAGAGCGGCATGGCGATCCCCGAGGAGCCGGTCCTGTTCAGCAAGTACGCCTCGGCCCTGATCGGCCAGGGGGCGGACATTGTGATCCCCAACGACAGCACGCAGGTCGATTACGAGGCCGAACTGGTCTTTGTGATCGGGATAGGCGGTCGCGACATCCCCCGAGAACAGGCGATGGACCACGTCGCCGGCTACATGGTCGGTCACGACGTCTCGGCCAGAGATTGGCAGCTCAACAAGCCCGGCAAGCAGTGGATGGCCGGTAAGACCTTTGACACCTTCGCCCCCACCGGCCCTGAACTGGTCACCAGCGACGAGGTGCCCGACCCGCACGCCTTGCGCATTCAACTGCGGCTCAATGACCAGACGATGCAAGACTCAAACACGAGTCAGTTGATTTTCCGGATCGATGAAGTCGTCGCGTATCTGTCGCGAATCGTCACCCTGATGCCTGGCGACCTGGTCTTCACCGGCACCCCTCCAGGCGTCGGCATGGCCCGGAAACCGCCCCTCTGGCTTCAGCCTGGCGACGTGACCGAGGTCGAGATTGAGGGCCTCGGCGTCTTGCGCAACACCCTGGTCCAGCGGTAAGCGGCTGTCCCGGAAGTCCCCTCATGCGTCGTGAACGATGTGGGACAGCCGCCCCCGGCTGTCCTCAGCGTCGCGCTTTGAAATTCTCGTCTTTCATTCAATTCATGCCCCGAAGCGTGCCGACAGGCTCGATCCGGTCTGGACAGGTCGGACGGCCTGCGGTATCGTCCCCGCCACACGTCTGACGCTCATTCGCCACCACGAATCACCTCCTTTGCTTGATTTTCGCGATGCGTCCGCCGGATTGACCGTGCGGGGCGGTGTCGAAGGCCGGGCCATTGGACGCCCCGTTCGGCATCGCGTTGTGATCCCCGCGTGTTTTGGATCAACCTTCTTTCCCCCGAACCGCGGAGGAACGGATGCCTCCCGAGCCGTCGAATACCAAGACCAGCGGGTGGTCGCACCTGACCTCGATCGTCCTGCCCTTGACGATCGTCGGCGCGGTCCTCGTCTTCGTCGTGCCGCTGCCGGCGGCCGTGCTTGACCTGCTCCTGGCGGGCAACATTACCCTGGCGGTCCTGGTGGTCCTGACGGTTCTGGCCATCCGTTCGCCACAAGACTTCAACGCCTTCCCGACCATTCTCTTGACGAGCACCCTGACCCGCCTGGTGCTCAACGTCGCCACGACCAGGCGAATCTTGACCCACGGCGGCGACCAGGGGATCGACGCCGCCGGCCACGTCGTTCGCGCCTTTGGCGAGTTCGTCGCGGGCGATCAGGTGGTTGTCGGGGCGATCTTGTTCTTGATCCTGGTCATCATCCAGTTCGTCGTGATCACCAAGGGGGCCACCCGGATCGGCGAGGTCGCGGCGAGGTTCATGCTCGACGGCCTGCCAGGCCGGCAGATGGCCATCGACGCCGACCTGCACGCCGGCCTGATCGACCAGCACGAGGCTGGCCGCCGCCGCGAAGCCGTGTACCGCCAGGCCGACTTCTTCGGTGCGATGGACGGGGCCGGCAAGTTCGTTCGCGGCGACGCCGTGGCCGGTGTGATGATCACGGTCGTCAACATCATCGGCGGCCTCTACCTTGGCGTCTTTGAGCACGGCATGGGCGTCGGCGAGGCCGTGGAGGTGTTCACCAAGCTCACCATCGGCGACGGCCTGGTTAGCCAGGTCCCCGCGTTCCTGATCTCACTGGCCGCCGGCCTGATCGTCACGAGGTCCAGCGCGGAGACCGACCTGGGCCGCGACGTCTCCACCCAGCTTTTCAGCCGTCCCGAAGTGCTCGCAGTTGCCTCGGGATTCCTCGTCCTCTTGTCGTTCACCGCCTTGCCGGCCGTCCCTTTGCTTACGCTCGCCGGAGCGTTGGGGAGTGGGGCTTACGTTCTCTGGAAGCGAAATGGACGCATCGAAGAGCGTCCGGAACGAGAGCCGGACGTTCGGCCCGTACCCGTTGAGCCGCCGTCCGAACGGATGGACGACCTGCTTCAGGTCGATCCGCTGGAACTGGAGATCGGATATCGCCTGATCGCCCTGGCCGATCAAGGCCGGGGCGGCGACCTCTTAGACCGGATTCGAGGCGTCCGCCACCGGGTGGCGCAGGACCTGGGCCTGATCGTGCCGCAGGTCCGGATTCGCGACGCGATCGGCCTCGGCCCGCACGAATACCGCCTGAAGATCAGAGGCGTGGTGGTCGGTCGCGGCCTGGCCTATGCCGGCCGTCTTCTAGCCGTGCCGCCCGCCGGCATGGTCACGCGCCCTGACGGTCGCGACGGCATCGACCCGATCACCGGCCAGCCCGCCGTCTGGATTCACGCCGACGGCCGGGAGGTCGCCGAGTTGGCCGGCTGCCGGGTGCTCGAAACCTCGGCTGTCGTCGCCGGCCACTTCGGTGAGATCATCCGGGAACACGCCGATGAACTCATGACCCATGAGCAGGTCAGGCGGTTGCTGGAACGGACCAGAGCGGCCTCGCCCGCCTTGGTTGACGAGGTGGTGCCCGCCTTGCTCCGCGCCGGGGAGGTGCAGCGGGTCTTGCAGAACCTGGTGCGAGAGCGGGTTAGCGTGCTTGACCTGGAGACGATTTTGGAGACATTGGCCGAGCATGCGGACAAGATCAGGGACACCGACGCCCTGACCGAGCACGTCCGCAGGGCCCTGGGCCGCCGGATCGTGCCGCCGTATCGCGGTCCCGATGGACATTTGCGGGTCGTCGGCCTGGCTCGTGACCTTGACGCTCGCCTTGCTGCTGCGGGGAGTCCGCCCGACACTCGCCCGGCCGAGGTCCTGGGCGACGACGCCGCCCGCGCCATCGTCCGCGCCGTGGCGATGGCCGTCGGCCCCTTAATCGAGCACGGCCAGGCACCGATCGTGCTCTGTTCGGCCGAGGCCCGCCCCGTGCTCAAGGACCTCACCCGCGCCGACTTGCCTCGTCTGGTCGTTCTCAGTCGCCGCGAGGTCCCCCGAGACACCCCGGTTGAAACCCTCGGCCTGGTCGAGGAGGAAGAGTTCACCTCCGTCACCCGCGTGACCACAGCTTATTAAGTTAATTGTAGGACGTCTTAAAATTAATGACCGATTCACGTTTTGTAATATCGTCCCGATCGAAGGCTGACCATACCGCGAAAGGGCCGAGTTCTTATGGCTGAGAAGACCTATCGGGCCGTGACGATGAAGGAGGCCCTGGCGAAGGTTCGCCGCGACCTGGGCGGCGGCGCCGTCATCCTGGGCACGCGCGAGGTCCGCCGACGCCGCCTGTTTGGCCTGGGGCCTCGCGAGCTGGTCGAGGTCCGAGCCGCCGACGCCCTGGCCGCGCCCAAAGCTTTGAGCGCGGCGGCGGAACCGTCCTCGGGGCCCTTGC
>JBDTIR010000672.1:0-6917 GCA_039936275.1 Isosphaeraceae bacterium
GAAACCGGTCCCATCAGACGCCAACGCCTCGGATGTTCCAGCCGACCACCTATTTGCTGGCTTTCGCCTTGGTCAGAAGGACATCAACGTCAGCCCAGAACTGCTGGAACGCGGTACGCTCCTCCTCTGGTCGCCCGGCTAACGCCGCGTCGTCACGGATACCGGCGAGGTCTTGATCCAGTTGCCAGTGGACGAGGTCCTTTGTCACGAGCGTCCCAGCTTGCGGTGGGCCGGATTCGAGGACCTTCGACCAGGCCGCAAGTTCGGCCTTGAGCCAATCAAGGGCATGGTTGCGAAGCCTGGTCCTGGCGGCCTCATCGAGCGGCGGGTCGTCCTTGCCCTGCCTACAACCGGCCAAGGCGGCGTTGTAGCGGACGAAGTTCTGGCGGTCGTCGCCAAGCTTCGAGTTGGCCGCGAGGGCCTCGCCCCAGAGTCGGGCGGCCGTGGCGTGAAGGGCCTTGTCGTAGGCACGTCTTGCCGAGCGCCAGCCGATCGGCCGCATCGGCGGGTTGTTGATCTCCCTTGATGATGGCAGACAGCCGAGCGTCAAGGGCCATGATCGCCGGGTCCGAATCGCGGAGCGTCGCCACTTCTCGCTTTGCCTCGGCCAAGCCCTCGGCGTCGTTCAGAGCCTGGGCGGCCGCGATCAGGTGATTCTGGTAATCGTACACAGCCACCGCCGATAGGTCGGGTTCGCGGGGTTGACGGCCAGGGCCTTCCGCCCCAACTCGACGGCCTGCCGGAGTCGGGTGCGAGCCTTCTCAAATCGCCCTGCGTCCAGATCGATTTCCGCAATGTTATGCAGGACCAAACTCAGATCACTCGCGAACTCGGGCGACTCGGGATGCTCGTGTGTCAGCGTCTGACGGATCGCCAACGCCGACTCATAAGACTTCATCGCCTCGGCCGGCTTGCCGGTTTGTCTGAGCAGGATCCCGATGTTGTTGTGGTTTGCGGCCAGGTCGTTCTGGTACTTGACGACGGTGGGGTTCGCCTCGGCCAGCCTCTGCTTGATCGCCAATGCGGACTCGAACGACGTCATCGCCTCGGCCGGCTTCCCGGTGGTACTCAGCAGCAGGCCGATGTTGTTGTGGCTATTGGCCAGCACGCGCTGGTATGCGGCGACGGTAGGGTTCGCCTCGGCCAACTTCTGACGGATCGCCAGGGCTGCCTGGTACGCCGTCAGAGCCTCGGCCGACTTTGCAGGTGTCGCGTAGCAGGACGCCGAGGTTGTTGTAGGTTTTGGCCAGGTCGCTCTGGTACTTGACGACGGTGGGGTTCGCCTCGGCCAATCTCTGACGGATCGCCAGGGCTTCCCGATAATCGATCAGGGCGTCTTGCATGTCGCCAATCTCCGAGGTCAGAATGCCCAGATCGAAGTTGGCCTTTGCCAGGCGAGCCAGTGACTCGGGGCGGGTGTCCTTGTCGGCCTGGAGACGGTCGCGAAGACCCCTGAAGAAGGCCAGAGGCTCCTTCAAGAGACGCTTGCGCAAGGCGTCGAGCGCCGGGTTGTTCTTCAGCTCGGGCTCGTTGGCGACGGCGTCGCGGAACCGGCTTACGGCATCAATCGCCTGCGCCTCGCGTTCCTCGGCGCGGGCTCGCTGTTGCTTGGCCAGGGCCTCCGACTGCTTGGCTCTCTGCTTCTCGGCTTCGGCAGTCTGACGCTGAACGGCCTCCGCGTCACGTGCACGGCTCGCCCATACCATCCCCCAGGTGGTGCCCGCGATCCCAACCAGCAACGCCAGCACCACCAGGCTTGCCGCGATCACACCGCCGCGATGCCGCCGAGCGAACTTCCGAGCCCGGTAGATCGGGCTCGGCGGCGCGGCCTGCACCGGCTCGCTCGACAGGTGACGCATCACGTCCAGGGCGAACCCGTTGGCCGTCTCATAGCGACGACCCCGGTCCTTCTCCAACGCCTTCATCACGATCCAGTCAAGGTCTCCCGCCAGCGACCGCTTCAACTGCGCCGGCACGACGCCGCGATTGGCCGCGATGCTTGGCAGCGACTCGACCGTGCGCACGCGGCTGCTCGGACTGGGCGGATCAACCTCCCGGACCATCCGCAGCATCTCCAGGAACGCCCCACGCCGGAACCGCGACGGGGCCAGGGGCGGCGAGCCGGCCAGAAGCTCGTAGAGAATCACACCCAGGGCATAGACGTCGGTTCGGGTGTCGATGTCCATCGACGACGGATCAGCCTGCTCGGGCGACATGTAGGTCGGCGTGCCCACGATCGCCCCGGTATCGCCCAGACTCTGGTCGGTGAGGTCAAACCCCGTGGCCTTGGCCACGCCAAAGTCGATGACCTTGGGCGTCGGGCGGCCGTCAATCTCGGTGACCATCACGTTCGACGGCTTGAGGTCGCGGTGGATGATCCCTTTCTGGTGGGCGTGCTGAACGGTCTGGCACACGACCACGAAGAGTTCCAGCCGGGCCTTGATCGACAGGTGATGGGCGTCACAATACGCGGTGATCGGCACTCCCCGGACTAACTCCATCACGAAGAACGGCTGTTTGGCATCGGTGGTGCCGCCGTCGTAGACGCGGGCGATGTTCGGGTGATCCATCATCGCCAGGGCCTGGCGTTCAGCGTCGAACCGGGCCAGGACCGTCCGCGAGTCCATGCCAACCTTGATCAGCTTCAGCGCCACCTGCCGCTTGACCGGCCTGGACTGCTCGGCGAGGTAGACGGTGCCCATCCCGCCTTCGCCGAGGACGTCCAGCAGCGTGTACCGCTCCGCGATGACCTGGCCCGGGATGAACCCGGCGGAGCGTTGGGCCGACGGATCGTCCTGGACCGTGGTCGGCACGTCGCCCGGTCGGAATTCCCCGGTCGCCAGTTCCGAGGCGTCAACGCTCTCGCCTACGGAGTCCCGGGTTTCGGGAAGTGTCGCGGCCAGCAAGCATTCGGCCTCGGTAGCCGGCCCTGATTCCAGGAACCGGGCTGGTTCGTCATGAGCGGCCAGCAGGCGTTCGACCTCGGCCCTCAAGGCCGGATCGTGGCCGCAACGATCGTTGAGATAGGCCCCTCGATCCTCCGAAGGCAAGTCGATGGCCGCGAGAAAGAGGTCTCGGACGAGTCTGGCATCGACGGACATGGCAAAGGGTCTCCCGGGAGGTTACCCCTACAAGGCGTAAAGAGGACCCAAAACATCTCAGGAATTCCCCGAACGGTCGGCAAGGGTGGCGGTCAACCAGGCTCGGGCGTACGTCCAGGTTCGATACGCAGTGGCCCGGGACAGGCCCAGGGCGTCGGCCGCCTCCTCGACCGAGAGCCCGCCGAAGATCCGGAGCTTGGCCAATGTCGCCGCGGAATGATCGATCGCTTCCAACGCGGTCAGGGCGTCGTCGAGGTCGATCCACGAATCGGCATCCCTGAGCATCGGAGCGGGCAAGTGGTCGACCTCGATCGGGACCGGGCCCAGACCACCGCCTCGTTTCCTGGCCCGTTTGCGGCGGGCGGAATCGACCAAGATCCGGCGCATCGCCTCGGCAGCGGCGGCGAAGAAGTGACCGCGATTGGCGAACGCTCGCTCTCCGAGGGGGCCAACCAGTCGCACATAGGCTTCGTGGACAAGGGCCGTCGCGTTCAGCGTGTGGCCGGAAGACTCGTTCGCCATGTGCCCACCAGCCAGCTTGCGCAGCTCGTCATACACCAGCGGCAGGAGTTGCGCCGCAGCGTGCGGATCGCCACGTTCAATCGCGATGAGGATCTGACTGACGTCGTCCATGAGGTCAAGAGTACCCGTCGGGAAAATGAGCGGCAAGAACCGAGTGAGACGGACGTTGCGGCGAGCAAAGGCCCGGCAATCCTCCAAAGGGCCTCGCTCTCTCCCCCTTGACACCAGGCCAATCCCGTGTAGGTTGAGCGCCGAAGCGCCCTTCAACGCCCAAAGAATGAGGCACGTCCGACGCCATGACCGCAACCCCAAGGCCAACACTCTATATCCTCGACGCTTACTCCTTGATCTATCAGGTCTTCCACGCCATCCCGTTGATGACCGGGCCGACCGGCGAGCCGACCCACGCCGTCTTCGGCGTCTTCCGAGACGTGCTCAACCTGCGCAAGAACCGAAGCCCGGGCTACCTGGCCGCCGCTTTCGACGGCGCCGGGCCGGTCTTCCGGTCTGAGATCTTCGCCGACTATAAGGCCCAGCGCGGGCCGATGCCCGAAGACCTTCGCCCCCAGATTCCCGTCATCCGACGCCTCTTTGACGCCTTCCGCATTCCCGTTTTGATGCACGAAGGGGTCGAAGCCGATGACGTCATCGCCACCCTCGCTCGCCTTGGCGAAGCACGCGGGCTCGACGTCTTCATCTGCACCGCCGACAAGGACGCCAGGCAACTCCTCAGTGAGCACATCGTCATCTACAACGTCCGCAAGGGGCAGGTGCTCGACGTGGACGCCTTGAAGGCCGAGTGGGGCGTCCGACCCGACCAGGTGGTGGACCTTCTGGCCCTGACCGGCGACGCCGTGGACAACGTGCCGGGCGTCCCCGGCATCGGCCTCAAAACCGGGGCCAAGCTGCTCGAACAGTTCGGCGACCTGGACAACTTGCTGGCGAATGTTGATCAGATCCCCGGCAAGAAGCGGCAGACCTTGAAGGACCACGCCGAGACCCTGGCCCAAGGGCGGAAGCTGATCGCCCTGCGCGACGACCTGGAGCTTGACCTGGACTGGGACGCCATCAAGGCCGGAGACGACGACGCCAAGGCGCTCAAGGCCCTGTGCATCGAGTGCGGGTTCCACCGATTCCTTGATGAGATCGTGGACACCCGGGCCACTCCGGAAACGATCTGGGCGACCGACGCCTACAAGACCGTCGATACCCCCGAGGCGCTCCAGACCTTCGTGGCTGAACTGGAGCGGCAGCCGAGGTTCTCCGTCGATACCGAGACCACCTCGAAAGACCCGCTCCAGGCCAGCCTGGTCGGCCTCTCGTTCTGCTGGAACGAGGGAGAGGCCCACTACCTGCCTGTGCGCGGGCCGATGGGGGACCGGGTGCTAGACCTGGCAACCACGCTGGAGGCTCTGCGGCCGGCGCTCACCAATCCCAAGGTCGAGAAGATCGGCCAGAACCTCAAGTACGATCTGCTCGTGCTCGATCGGGCG
The DNA here is from genome assembly GCA_039936275.1 of Isosphaeraceae bacterium. Taxonomy (GTDB): domain Bacteria; phylum Planctomycetota; class Planctomycetia; order Isosphaerales; family Isosphaeraceae; genus JBDTIR01. The sequence continues at coordinate 5,117 of JBDTIR010000672.1, forward strand.
GGCGTCCCCCTGGCAGGCCCCTTGACCGATACGATGGTCCTGAGCTACCTGCTGGAAAGCGGCGAGCGGAACCACGGTCTGGATGAACTCTCCAGGCGCCTGCTCGACCACACCATGATCCCGATCAGCGCCTTGATCGGTAAAGGCAAGACCCAGACCACGATTGACCTGGTCGAGGTCGCCAAGGTCACGGCCTATGCCGCCGAGGACGCCGACGCCGCCTGGCGGCTCGACGCCATCCTCGCCCCAAAGGTCCGCGAGGAAGGACTCTGGGACCTGTACGCCGACCTCGAACGCCCCTTGATCTCGATCCTCGCCCAGATGGAAGCGACGGGCGTCAAGGTGGACGTCGAGCGCCTGCACCAGCTCTCCAGGGAGTTCGCCGTCAAGCTCACGGCCATTGAAGCGGACATCTACAAGGAGGCCGGGCACGAGTTCAACATCGGCTCCTTGCCGCAGCTTCGGCAGGTCCTCTTCCAGGAACTCAAGCTGCCGTCCACCAAGAAGACCCCCGGGGGCGAGCCCAGCACCGATTCCGAGGTGCTCGAAGCTCTGGCGGCCAGGCATCCCCTGCCCCGACTCTTGATCGAGCACCGCCACTTCGCCAAGCTCAAGAGCACCTATCTTGACGCCCTGGCCAAGCTGGCCGACGAGGACGGTCGCATCCACGCCTCGTTCAACCAGGTGGTCACAGCAACCGGCCGGCTCAGTTCCAGCGATCCGAACCTGCAAAATATCCCGATCCGTTCCGAGGACGGCGGCCAGATCCGCCAGGCGTTCGTCCCGGGCGTTCCAGGCTGGTCCTTGGTCTCGGCCGACTACTCGCAGGTCGAGCTGCGGGTTCTGGCCCATTACTCGAAAGACCCGGCCCTGGTCCGCGCCTTCGCCGAAGACCGAGACATCCACTCGGCCGTTGCCGCCCGGATCTTCGGCGTGCCCGAGCCGGAGGTCACCTCCAATCAGCGACGGGTCGCCAAGACGGTCAACTTCGGCGTGATCTACGGCCTGAGCCCGTTCGGCCTCGCCGGTCGCCTGGGGATCACCCAAGCCGAGGCCGCCGCCTTCATCGACGCCTACTTCCAGGAGTACGAAGGGGTGGGCGCCTTCATTGACCGGACCCGTGAAGAGGCCCTCAAAACGGGCAAGGTCGAGACGATCCTCGGCCGACGCCGGGCGATCAGCGGGATCAAGAACACGACCGGGCGGAACTTGAACCTGGCCGAGCGCCTTGCCGTCAACACGGTGATCCAAGGGTCGGCCGCCGACCTGATGAAGCGCGCCATGCTTTTGGTCGATCGCCGGATCAAGGAGGCGAGGCTCCAGGCCCGGATGCTCTTGCAGATACACGACGAACTGGTCTTCGAGGTCCCCGACGCCGAGGTCAACCCCCTGGCCCTCCTGGTTCGCGAGGCCATGCGCACCGCCCTCCCCCTGGACGTCCCCCTCGGCGTGGAGGTCTCCCAAGGACCGAACTGGCTCGACACCACCCGGCTTGATCTGGGCCCCCCTTGATTGAGACCGGCCGCCCTTGCCCTCGTCCGCCCCCGCCTCAATCACGACCACCAACGACTGCCATTTTGGCAGTTGGGTTCGTTTCGTAGAGCGCGCAGTTCGTACCGCAACTCCAATTTATCAAAGGAGTTAGCGCGACCCATTTACCCCACGATGGTCGGAAAGTATGTGACCACAACCGACTGCCAAAATGGCAGTTGGGTTGCTCTGAAAATCCCTCCGTCTTCTGTTCTTTTGTTCACGCTGCCTGCTCTGGCTTCAACCGCTCTTGGTAGTCGACTTGGGTCTT
>JBDTIR010000673.1:0-3205 GCA_039936275.1 Isosphaeraceae bacterium
ACGTCTCGGCCGACGGTGGCGACGCGGCCTCCGGCGGATTGGCGACGAGCAGGGCCGAGCCGACGAGCATGAGACAGAGCATCGCGTTGGCCTCCCCGAGTGGGCGGTTTTGGATGTGACCTGTCTGTATCGTAATGTCCATGCAATCAATCGGCAAGGGGCATCCGCGTCTTGATGGGAGAGATTGACCGCCAAGGAACGCCGACGACGCTGACTCGGTTGAGTCGGGGTTGACGGATCGGGCGGAATCCATGATGGTAGTCGCCCGCATGGTCCTACGCCCTACCTTTGCTCCGCGCCTCCTGCTTTGATCGGACGCCCCCTCGGAAACTTTGCGAATTTTCCCAATGTTGCCGATGAAGGCAACAGAATTGCTTGTCCGCCACAACCTGCGTTCTTGAGCCGGAGAGACGGCAAAAGGAGCCGAACCCCGGCGAACCGTTAGGCGGGTTCGCGGCTCAATTCATGCAGGCAAACTTGACAGTTTCCGATTCTTACGAACACTGGATAGAGGCGAGAGCGAATCTTTGGGAAAGGGATTGTCCGATGACGTCCGGAGAGCGATGGGACGGCGGCGCGGCGACGCATACGATCACCAGTACCGGCGGTTGCCCGGTCTGCGACGCGGTGATGGACGGTGGACAGGTTCCTTCGGACTGTCCGTTTCAAGGGGAATTGGGCTGCCCGATGACTGTCAACGTGCTGGACGATGTGGTGGACCCTCTGGAAGAGACGATTGCCTACCACCCGGAGGAGGACCAGGCCAACGAACCCGACGGCTTCCCCGAGGTTGATGATCTGGCGGGGAGTTCCCTGGGGCAGTATCGGCTGGGATCGATCATCGGCCGCGGACAAATGGGTCGGGTCTACCGAGGCGAGCACGACGGCCTGGGCCGCGCCTGCGCCATCAAGGTCATGAATCCAGGCTTGGTGCAGCGCTATCCCAAAGTCGTTGAGCGGTTCTGGGCCGAGGCCCGCGCCGTGGCCGGCTTGGTGCATCCGCACATCGTCACGGTACACAACCTGGGGACCGATCGCGGCTACCATTACATCGAGATGGAGTACGTGCCGGGCGGAGACAGCTTGAAGGAGAGCCTGATCCGCGACGGCGCGATGGAGCCTGTGCGCGCCACGAGCCTGATGCGTCAAGTCGCCTTGGCCCTGGGCGCGGCCCACCGCGCGGGCCTTGTCCACCGCGACGTCAAGCCGGCCAACGTCCTCCTGGCGGCCGACGATCGCGCCAAACTCGCCGATTTCGGCCTGGTGCGCCGCCTTGCTGACGAGAGCACGGGCAGCCCCCTGGCCGGGACGCCCACCTTCATGGCCCCGGAACTTTTCGCGGGCAAAGCGGCCGGCCCCGCCTCGGACCTCTACGCCGTCGGCGTGATGTATTACTACCTGCTCTCGGCGCGCTTGCCGTTCGCGTCGGATCAGATCAACCAGTTGATCCGCCTGCACCGCCGCGCTCCGGTCCCTGAGATTCGCCAGTTGGCACCAGAGGTTCCCGTCGAGGCGGCGGCGATTGTTGAGCGACTCCTGGCGAAAGAACCGGCCGATCGGTTCGCCTCGGCCGATGATCTGGCCGAGACCTTGCGTCAGTTGATCGGCCAGTTGCGCGACACGGACAGCCTGGTCCGCGAGGCCCTGGACGGGGTCGATTGCTTCATCCAGCATGGCGGTCGAGAGCAATATCGCTTGATCTTGCCGCTGCCTGGCGACCGCCTCCATGAGGTTTACGTCGAGGTCGTTCAGGGGCGCAAAGGCACCCGCTTGCTCCAGATCTTCTCGGTTTGCGCTCCAGCCGAGTCCAAGTACTACGAGTTCGCCCTGCGGCTCAATTCCGAAATGACCATCGGCGGTCTGTCGATCCGTGAGGTCCACGGCCAGCCGATGTTCGTCATGACCCGGACCTACGTCCGCGGACACACCACCTCGGCCGACATCCGCGCCGCAGTGCTCGAGATCGCCCGCCGTGGCGACTGGGTCGAGCAGCAGTTAACTCATTCCGACATTTTCTGAATGAGTCGGCGGGACGAGGGACGAAGAATTTAACCACGTATGGACACGGAGCACTCGCCAGATGGTGTGCGATACGAGAAGATTGGCACAGGATAGGTAGCCTATGCTTTTCGGCTCTTCTCGCCCCTCCAGCGTGACTTTTCCGGCCGCATCAACGAAAACATACGATAAACCCCACCGTACCAGTATAGAGATTCACCGTGCGTCAAACCGGCCGTCTCAAACGACCATCACCCTCGGCACCGTCAACCGCCACGGTCCCGACCTCGCGGCCGAACTCGCCCTCATCGAGAAGGCCGACCGCGAGTTAGTTCTCGCGTCTCGCCATGGTAAGGCCGGTGCCGGTATCCAACGCCGCGGAACCCGCCCTTCGCGAGCCAATGACAGCGCGATCCCGCGACCGGCACCCGTCACCAAGGGCACTCCTCCCATCGAGCAAGTCCGGCATCGCCTCAACTCCAGGACAGGGCCGCAGCCAACGTGAAGACCGTCGCCGTCTTGAGCAAGGTGATCGCAAAAATATCTGCGTAAGATTGCCGATGAGTTAAACCAGTGATCGCCAGCAACGTGATGACGGCCCCGTTGTGCGGCAGGGTGTCCATGCCTCCGGAAGCCATCGCGGCGATTCTGTGAAGCAATTCCGCACTGACCCCCTGGACCTTGGCCGCCTCTTGATAGTGCTTACCCATCACCTCAAGCGCGATTGACAGACCGCCAGAGGCCGAGCCGGTGATTCCGGCCAGGACGTTGACAGCGACCGCCTCGGAGAGCAAGACGTGTCGGCTGGCTCCAAGGACCCAGCCTCGGATGGTCTGGAAGCCCGGCAACGTCTTGATCACGGTGCCGAAACCCACTTCCGACGCCGTGTTGAAGATAGCGAGCAAGGCCCCCGCCGTCGCCAACTGGAACGAGCCGGTCAGCCGCCCTCGAAGGCGTTGGACGTTCAAGGCCATGGTCGCGACGATCCCGGCGAGCAAGGCCAAGATCAACGACCAGGTTGCCGCCGACGCCTTGAGGCTGGCCTGGGGAAATTGCTGGTGCAGCGATTTCTCAGAATAAATGTGAGCAATCGAGAGCGCCGTCCTGCTGAGGACAAAATTCAACACTAAAACAATCACCAGAGGCAGCAAGGCCCAGACGAGCTTCGGTCCATCTCCTTCGGCCCTGGCTTCGGGTTCGTTAAGGT
>JBDTIR010000674.1:0-3477 GCA_039936275.1 Isosphaeraceae bacterium
GTCAAGGCTCGGCGGATCAATAGGTTGGGCTTGAAATTCCAACTGGCGGCGGAAGGTTTCGATGGCCTCGCGGGCCTCGGCCAGACTGACGCCGGTTATCAGACGGTAGACCTTGACCGCCTCGACGGTCTGCCCAAGTGCGAGGAGCCTGGCAATCCGCTCAGGGACCTCGTCCTTGAAGCTCAAGCCAAGGTGGGCGAGGATCAGGTCGAGTTTCCGCTCGATTCGCCAGAGCCGGAGCCTTTCGTCCGACACAGCCGGTCGATGAGACGCCAGGATCACGATGATTGCGATTAAGACCGTGCCGATGATAATCCAGCGCTCCACCGTCGCCCCCCGTTTCTACTCGTTTGATCCGCTGTTTCTGGTTGAATCGCGGGCGCGGCAGTCACACAAAAGAACCGCCGCGCCGCGAAAGGGTCAACGGCCGTTCTTGGCGTGGTCGCCCACGTTGGGCACGGTCTTGTGGACGTCTGGGCCAAAGTAGCGGAGACTGACGAACGGCTCGCTGCCGGTGTTGGTGAACGTCACCCCGTCGCCGGCTCGCTTGGCGGTGACGAAGACCTCGTCTTGCGTGACCTCACCGAACCTGATGAAGTTCGGGCTGTCCACGCCGACCTTGCCGATATTGCCGCTGCCTTGAACGGTGATCAGGCCGTAAGCGCCGTCGTCCTTGATCGTGGCTGAGCCGCCGGGGAAAACGGTCAACTCTCGGGCGCTGAAGAGTTGCTTGCCGTCAACGCGGCCGTAGACGATCCACTTATCGACATGCCCCTGGCCGTTGCCGCCGGAATGGACAATCGGCTCCAGGTAGTTATGGGCTTTGAATTCCGGGTCGATGTTCTTGTTCCAGTCAAGCTGTTCGACGAGGTAATCGAGGTCATGGTGATGGGCTTCGGGGACGTCCTTGACCAGGAGTTCCCAGGGGACGCGGCGGCCCTCGACCATCGATTGATACATGCCGAAGACGTCGGACCCCCATTGCGGCTCATAGGTGACCAATGAACCAGGTGCGTGCAGGACGGCCGGGGGGATCAGCCAGCCGGTGCCCGGCTTGAGCCGGTAGGCCTTGGAGTAGTCAAGGATGCCGTTGTCCCCGGTGTCCCAGCGCTCCAGGCAGCGGCGGACGTCGTCCTTGGAGGTGCCTGGTTCCAGACCCATGAAGGTGTAGGGGAAGTTGTTGCCGGTCCAGTTCAGTTGCGGAGGGAAGTAATAACTTTCGGGCTTTCCTTCGCGGCCGAGCTTCTGGGCCTGCTCCTGGGTCTGGTGCATGTGGTGAGGGATCGGCCCGAGGTTGTCAAAGAACTTGCTATAGACCGGCCAGCGCTTGTAGGTCTCCCACAAGGGTTTGCCGATCATCTCAGGGCCGTTCAGGTCGATGGCGTCCTTGAGGGTGAAGCCTGCCTTGCCGTCCTCGACGACATAGCTGAGTCCCTCGTCTGGGGGCGCGCCTTCGTTGGCGGCGGCGGTCGTCGAGGAGAACCAGCGCTCATCAATGCCGCCTCGGTGCGTGCCCAGGGCGTAGAGGTCTTCCCTGGCCAGCTTGAGCCGGCCGCCTGGCATGAGGAACGACCGGGGGACCCAGGTCGGGGCCAGCCGCAAGATCCCCTCGCCGGCATCGAGCGCCGCGCGGACACGCGCATTGAGCTTCTGATCCGCCATCCGTCCAGACTCCCTTTTGTTTTTGATCTCTTGGATTCGATCGATTCAACACTTTGAGGCCAAACGACCGTCGAGGGCCGTTGGACAGAACATCTGATGCGCGGCCCGCTTCGTGCCGGGGCTTACCTTTGTATAGGCGAGGGCGGCCCGACGCAAGCCGTCACCCTCGCCGGTTGGGGCCATTTGGGAATGGTCTGGGCGCGTCGAGCCAGACGCCGGCTAGACCCAGATGTCCGAGGTGGAATCTCCGTTAGGGAAGCGGACTTCATGGGCACGGATCGGGCCGTCTGGCTCGGTGCCGAAATCCACGAAGAAGTCATCGTTGATTGACATCCCGCCGCGCTCGGTGTCGCAATCCAGTTGCACCATGTGAGAGCCAGACTTGCCGATCTCAGGATAGAATTGATTGTCCCAGGGGCTGAACAGCGAGTTGGTCACGTACAGCCGCTTGCCGTCCAGGCTCAACTGAAGCATCTGCGGCCCGCCTTGCAGTTTATGGCCGCGCACGGTCGCCGGCTTTGAAGGGTCCCCTTCCCCTGGGCCGGAACGGCCGAGAATCCCGCCGAGCCAGACCCGTCCGGTCAGTTTGGGTTTTGAAGGGTTGCTCACGTCATACTGGCGGAGGTCGCCTTGCAGCCAGTTGGAGAAGTAGAGGAAGCGGTCGTCCATCGACAGGACGTTGTCGGTAATCAGGCCGGGCATCGGCATCGGCCAGCCCTTGACCTCGACCGGATCAACCGTGATCACCTTCTCGACCGTCCACCCCTTGTCTTCTTTCCACCAATGCCAGACCGTGCTGCCCAGGGCCGTGCCGATGAACCCGTGGGTGCTCGCCGGGTCATGGTGGAACCGCACTTCCAAGGGGATCCGGCCGTCGTCGCCCAGGTCCAACGTCTGCGCGATCCGACGTTCGGTCCAGTCCCAGAATTGCAGGCGACGACCGAACCGACCGGCCGCGACGTCCCCGAGCTGAAACCCCCTGGCTACGGTGTTCGGTGCGCCCCATTCGCTACTGACCATCACGTTGTGACGTGGTTGATACCAGAAATCATAGTTGAACCTCATCCCCTTGAGACTGCTGGCCCAGGGGCCGACCACCTCAAAGTTGGCGTCGAGCAAGAGGAACCCACCAGGGGCGTTGCCGTCGGCGTCGCCGAGCATCGAGATCAAGACCCGGCCGTCAGGCAGGCAATGCACGGTGTGAGGTGAGGAGAGGCCCGTCTTCTTGACTGCGTCGGCCTCGATCACCTTGTGTAGCTTTGGCGCTTTGGGGTCAATAGTGTCAAGGATATGAATCTTGCTGGACTTCAGACCCGGCACGATCAGGTAGCGCCGAGACGTCGACGGGTCGCCGTGGCAACTGCTGCATGCATTCCAGCCGAAGTGGTGCAGCTCGTCGCCCGAGGCAGGCATCGGAGCGCGATGGATCACCTGGCTGTACGTCTTTGAGGACGGATCAAGGTCCACCGTGGCCAGAACGTCGGGCCTGTCCGTGCCCATGTTCATCGACGTGCAGGTCACATAGGCCAAGGTCTCTCTTGGAGACGCCATTGCCTCTTTGGGAGACGCATACGTCAGGTGGCACGACTCAGCCGCAGGGTGATGCGGCTGGTCGTTCGCTCGACCGAAACCAGGCCGAGCCGCCGCCAACGACGCCAGGGCACCGCCTGCGGGCACTTTGAGAAAGTCACGCCTTCGCATCAATCAAACTCCTTAACGTATCAAATGAAGACGCCAGAGGCGAACCAAAGGTCCGCCGCGCCGGCAACCCGATTCTACTTCGTCAACCCTTGCCGATCGGACGTCCCGGGCCAA
>JBDTIR010000675.1:0-4524 GCA_039936275.1 Isosphaeraceae bacterium
AACCGCTGCGGGCCAAGGTCGCCGAGGTCCTCTCATCCTGGGGCGCCGCGCCCGTCCCCCCCCTGGCAACTGCCGACCTTGACCTGGCCGTCGCCCTGGGGGCCGCCTATTATGGCCTGGTGCGGCGGGGTAGGGGGGTCCGGATTCGAGGCGGGGTCTCCCGATCGTACTACATCGGGATCGAGACGTCCGCGCCTGCGGTTCCTGGAATCAAGGCGCCTGTCAAGGCCCTCTGCGTCGTGCCGATGGGCATGGAAGAAGGGACCGAGGCCGACGTCCCTGGCCCTGAGTTTGGCCTGGTCGTCGGCGAGCCTGCCGAGTTCCGATTCTTCGGCTCGACTACCCGCCGCGACGATGCCGTCGGCACGGTCCTCGACCGCTGGTCTCCCGAGGATTTGCAGGAACTCGCCCCGCTCGAAACCGCCCTCGGCGACGGCGACGCCCGCGAAGGAGAAACCGTGCCCGTGACCCTTCACGCCCAGGTCACTGAGGTCGGCACACTTGACCTCTGGTGCCAGAGCACCCGCGACGCCAACCGCTGGAAACTTCAGTACAATGTACGAGAGTCTTCAGAGTAATAACATCCATTTTGAGCCGGGCGTCGAGAGAAAAAGGAGCGGGATCAATGGCCACCGCGGACATCGCGACCAAACCCGAGGTCGGCACGGCGTCGCCGACCGATCATCGGTATCTGTTAACAATCAAGAAGTATTACGGATTGATTCGTGCTGGGGGATTTTCGGAGGACGATCCGATTTACCTCTGGAAAGGACAACTCGTCGAGAAAATGACGATCAACCCACCTCATGCGTCCACCGTGTTCAAGGTGAGTCGACTGCTGCATCGCGCCCTCCCCGACGGCTGGCTCGCCCGCCCGGAGCAGCCTTTGGAAATAGGCCAACGGAGCGTGCCCGAGCCCGACGTCGCTATCGTCCGGGGGGCGCTGGATGCGTATGATCGGCGTCACCCTCAGGCTCGTGACGTCGCCCTCTTGATCGAGGTCTCTGATTCAAGTCTCGCCGAAGACCAGGGGGACAAGCTTCAGACTTACGCCGCGGCGGGCGTTCCGGTCTACTGGATCGTCAACCTCCCCAACCGCCGGATTGAGGTTTACACTGAGCCGGCGGGGCCTGTCACGCCTTCGTACTACCGTAAATCTCAGTTCTTCGGTCCTGGTGACGAGGTCCCGATTGTGCTCGACGGCGTCGAGGTTGGTCGCCTGGCTGTGACCGACGTCTTGCCCCAATCATAAACCATAAAGAAGGTCCGCACCCTCCGATGACCCTGGAAGACCATCTCTTAACTGAAGCCCAGAACCCGCAGTCCGAGGCGATCGACACGCTCGACGCGCTCGGGATTGTCGCCTTGATGAACGCGGAAGACGCGAAGGTCGTCCAGGCCGTGCAGGCGGAGTCCGAGGTGATCGCCAAAGCCATTAACCTGGCCGCCGATCGGTTCCGACGCGGCGGGCGGTTGATCTACGTCGGCGCCGGCACGTCGGGCAGGCTCGGCGTGCTCGACGCCTCGGAGTGTCCGCCGACGTTCAGCACCCCGCCTGAGATGGTCGTCGGCCTGATCGCTGGCGGGCCGACCGCCCTGACCAGGGCCGTCGAAGGGGCCGAAGACAGCCCTGAGCGTGGCGCTTTGGACCTGGAGACGCTCGGCGTCAGTCCCTTGGATCTGGTCGTCGGCATCGCCACCTCGGGGCGGACGCCGTATGTTCTGGGAGCGGTCGAACGAGCCAGGCAAAGCGGCGTCACGACCGTCGGGATCGCCTGCAACCGACCGAGCTTGCTCGGCCAGGCGGTCGATCTGGAGATCGCCCCCCTGGTCGGCCCTGAGATCATTTCCGGCTCGACCCGCTTGAAAGCGGGCACGGCGACGAAGATGATCTTGAATATGATCACGACCGGGGCGATGGTGCTTATTGGCAAGACCTTCGGAAACCGTATGATTGATCTGCAACCGACCAATGAGAAGTTGCGAATTCGCAGCCGGCGCATTCTTCGAGAACTCGCAGGGATCGACAACGCCCGCGCTGCCGAGTTGCTCGAAGCGCACGGCGGGCGGCTCAAGCCGGCCCTGGTCTCGGCCCTGGCGGGCGTCGGCCCTGTCGAAGCACTGGCCCTGCTCGAAACCCACGGCGGCCAGGTCCGCGCAGCCATTGGAGTCGACCCACAATGAGCGCACCTTTGCTGCTCGGGATTGACGGCGGCGGCACGACGACCACCGCCTGGCTGACCGACGAATCGGGGACCGTGCTCGGTCGCGGCCTCGCAGGGCCGTCGAACAACAAGGCGGTCACTGGAGATCGCGCCCGAGAGGCCCTGAACCAGGCGATCGAGCACGCCTTCGATGACGCCGACCTCTCGCCAAGGCCGGTTGACGTCGCCTGCTTCGGTCTAGCAGGCTACGATCGACCGGGCGACAAGCGCCAGCTCGAAGAATGGTCCGCGGCGTCGCGCTGGACGAAGCGTCTGGTTCTGGTCAACGACGGCGACCTCGTCCTCGCCGTCGGCACGCCAGACTATGCCGGCGTGGCCGTCATCGCCGGCACCGGGTCGATCGCCGTCGGCCGCAACCGTGACGGCAGGATCGCTCGGGCAGGCGGCTGGGGCTACCTTTTAGGCGATGAAGGCAGCGCCTACGCGGTCGCCCTCGCCGGGCTCCGCCTGGCGGTTCGTCGCGCCGACGGCCGCGACGCCCTCCGTCGGTTTCGAGCCAAACCCAAGAACGACGCCCTCACCAGCAATTCCAGGCCGAATCGGCGAGACGCCTTGACCGAGCGCCTCTGCCACGCCCTCGGCATCCTCGGTCCCGAACACTTCATCGCGGCCGTCTACTCCACCGGCCTGGACCGCACTCAGATCGCGGCCCTGGCTCCCGCCGTGGTCGCCGCCGCCGTTGACGACCCCGATGTGGTTGGCTGGATTCTCGAACCGGCCGGTTACGAGCTGGGCCAGGCCGTTCAGGCCGTTGCCCTGGCACTCGACTGGCAAGAGCCGTTGCTACCCCTGGCGATGGCCGGCGGTTTCTTGCTCTCGGCGCGCCCGGTCCTCGACGCCATGATCGGCTACCTCCAGAAGTTCGGTGGTCATGAACTGGCCACCGCCACAGTGCCCGAGCCCGTCCTCGGCGCCGTCCTTCTGGCCCGCAAGGTGCTCGACGCATGAACCGCCAGGGGCACGGCCCCCCAAGGGTCACCAACGGTCTGGACGTTCTGGTCGTCGAGCGGTTCGCCAGACTCAAGGGTCGTCGCGTCGGTGCGATCGCGAACCCGACCTCGGTCGATCACCAGATGCACCATCTGGCCGACCACCTTCATCAAGCCGTTGGCGTCAACCTGGTCGCCCTTTTCGGTCCCGAACACGGCGTCAGGGCCGATGCGCAAGATATGATCGGCGTTCATTCGTCCCGAGACTCGCGTACAGGCGTTCCCGTTCACAGCCTCTATGGAGCCGACGTCGCGACCTTGACCCCTTCACCCTCGCAGCTTGACGGCGTGGATTGTCTGGTTTTTGATGTTCAAGACGTCGGTAGCCGTTATTATACATTCGCTACAACAATGCTTTATGCGATGCGGGCTGCCGAAACGCGAGGGCTCACGTTTTTCGTGCTCGACCGGCCCAACCCGATCGGCGGCGAGGCGATCGAAGGGCCGATCCTTCAGCCAGGGTTCGAGAGCTTCATCGGTCCCCACCCGATCCCGATCCGCCACGGCTTGACCGTCGGCGAGCTGGCCCTCCTGTACCGCGACGAACTGCGCCTGGACCTTGACTTACAGGTCGTCGCCTGCCAAGGGTGGACGCGGTCAATGTGTTGGTCAGACACCGGGCTCCCCTGGGTCCTGCCTTCGCCGAACATGTCGACCCCAGAGACGGCCCTCGTTTATCCAGGAGCCTGTTTGATCGAGGGGACGAACCTCTCGGAAGGGCGCGGCACGACCAGGCCGTTTGAACTCTGGGGGGCCCCTTGGATCGACCCGCACGCCTTGGCCGCGCAAGCCCTTGGGGAGTTAACCCGGCTCGGTCGCGATCAAGGGATGGTTTTGCGACCTTGTTCGTTCCGGCCGATGTTTCACAAGCACGCCGGAACGCTTTGCCAGGGGGTCCAGCCGCACGTCAACGACCCTGATCGGTTCCGCCCCGTCGCCGTTTACACCGTTCTGCTGGCCCTGACCAGGGCGCAGGCCCCTGACCAGTTCGCCTGGCGGACCGAACCTTATGAATTCGTGCGTGATCCTATTGCCATCGATCTGCTTTATGGATCATCGCGCGAGCGCGAATTAATGGAATCAGGCTCGCCTTGTGAAGACCTGTTCTCCCTCTTCGATGACGCCTGGGCTTGCGACGAGGCCGCGTTCCGGGACCGCCGCGCTCCGTACTTGCTGTATAATTCAACAAATCCTTGACGACCGAAGTGAGCGGCGAACCGCGTTCAAGGCCGTCCGCCGCATTTTTGAGGAGTGTCCACCGCCATGACCGACAACCTTGTGCTTCTGCGGATCGACGGTGCCGTCGAGCG
>JBDTIR010000676.1:0-9299 GCA_039936275.1 Isosphaeraceae bacterium
CCAGGCGGAGCGAACGCGGTCCCTTGAACCGGAGTTCGGGCGAGGGGCATTGGTTCGATGGATCAAGACACCCTCACCCCGGCCCTCTCCCGGGTGGGAGAGGGATAAATCGGGTCGAAGGGGGCAGCTCAGTAGCCGAGGAGGGCGGATTCCTCGATCGAAGTCGATTCCCGCGTTGAGGCGTCGGCCACGAGGGCGGTCCCGCGAACCTGGGCGGGGTCAAGGACGACTTCCTCTCCTTCGGCGAGCCCTTCGATGATTTCGAGGAGGTCGCGTGTTGACTGGCCGGTCTTGACCTCACGTCGCTCAAGACCGTTGGGACGGGCGACGTAGCAGATCTCCCGGCCGTGTTCGATCGCCAGGGCGTCGCAAGGGACGACCAGGGCCTCGGTGCGCTGATCGGTCAGGATCTCAACCTCGGCGGTCATTCCCGGCAAGAGCCCGTCTGGGATGGTGTGCAGCTTGATCCGGCCGACGTAGTTACGGACCTGAGTTCCGGTCCACGAACTGGTGGAGACGGGGAGCCTCGAGATGCCGACGACGTGCCCTTCCAGGGCGTACTTTGAGAGCCCCTCGACCCGCACCCGCGCCGTCATTCCGTTGCGGACCCGCCCCACGACGGTCTCATTCAACTGGGTCTGGATCTCCATTTCGCTCAGGTCGGGCAGATAGAAGAGGTCCATCTTCTGAGTGACCGTCGCGCCGAGCAAGATTCTGGGGTCGCGGTCGGGCCGGTTGGCGTAGATGACGAAGCCGTCGTGCGGCGCCTTGACCGTGCAGAGATCAACCTGCTCCTGAAAGTTCGTGAGCTGGTCCTCCTGACGGGCCAGGCGCAAACCTTGGTAATTCAGCTCGGCCTTGGCCTTTTCCACCAGACTTTCAAGCTGCTGGATGTTGATCGGGCCGCCGTAGGTCTTGAGGTTCTGGTAATTGCCTCGAAATTGCGCCAGGCTGACTTCGACCCGCATGAGGCTCTGTTCTTCAGTGCTCAACTGCCCGGGCGAGAGGTAGCCGATGCCGACCATTTCGTGCGCCCAGGCGACGCGATCGGTCAGGCGTTTCAGGTCCACTTCGGCCAGGGTGATCTTGCCCCGGAAGTCTTTATCAAGGGTGGAGAGGGTCCCTTCGCGATACTCCATTAATCCCAACTCGGCGGCCTGAAGGTCGAGCTCGGCTTTGCGCTTGCCCGATTGGGCTTCCTGGACCTTGATCTCTTGCTGACGGACTAGCTCCTCATAGTCTGAGGAATCCATCCGGCAGAGGACGTCGTCGCGGTGGACGGTGGACCCATCGGGGATCAGTTCGAGAATCGTCGAGTGGCCCCCTGCCTGAATGCTCTGGCCGTGGCTGCTAAAGCGGAGGTTCTGAAGCTCACATTCGATGAGCGTTTTCTTCGCGCTCTCGACCAGACCGCCGGCGACGAGGGTGACGTGCAGGTCCGTCCGACGAACAACGGACCGGGGGAATCCTTCCAGATCGACCGCGCCTGAATATCGCCCCTGGACGCCGATCCAGGCCGCTGCGACCAGGGCCAGGACCAGGCCGCTGCCGATTACCATGCGGCCAAAGTTCGCGTTCCGCTTGTTTTGGTTCGCGTCGGTCATGACCGTTGTGCTCCGCGTTTTTTGGTTTGTGGGGATCCGGGGTTAACCGATCGCCGGATTCGGATCGTGCCTTGAGGGTCCTCGGGCCGAGGCCTCAAAACAGGGGGGGAGGAAACGACGCTTATTGATTTTGAAACAAACGAACACGGTCGTTGGGGAGCCATTCCGGGGCGGGCCGTCTCAAAAGTAAGTGGACGGCGAAGGTTTGTGAGTTTGGCGGGGGTGGACCAGTCCAATTCGCTGCTGTTTCGGGAAGCTCAGTCCTCTTAGGGCGATTGTACAACAAAGGTCCAATGGGGCAACCCCCTTCCGAGGGCATTTCCGCCAAAGTTTGTCTGAACTCTCTATTGGAAAACGGACTTGCGTTACCAGTCAGCTTGGCTGGAGGGAATCTAATCGATTTGCGAACGACTTTTGACCCTGGAGACAAAAAGGATGCTCCGGCATTCGCTGCCGCCTTGCGTTGGCAAGGGGCGATTGTTAACTTACAGCGTGCTTGGGAAACGACTTCCGTGAGAGTTGCGTATTGACGGGACGAGGGAACGGAATGGAACGGGTCGCGATCGGCCTGCTCGGGCTGGGGACGGTGGGGTCGGGGGTCGCCAAGCTGCTCATTGAGGCGGGGGACCGAATTGCCCGGCGGGCCGGGCGGCGGCTCGACCTGAAGTGGGCCCTGGTGCGCAATCCGGCCAGGCGCAGGTTCGTACCCCTTGGTGCGTCGGTCGTGACCGAGGCCGAGCAGATTCTTGACGATCCCGAGGTCCGGATCGTTGTCGAGACGATGGGCGGGACCGAGTCAGCCCTACCGATGGTGCTCGCGGCCCTGGCGGCCGGCAAGGACGTGGTCACGGCGAACAAGGCCCTGCTGGCCGAGCACGGCCCGGAGATCTTCGCCCAGGCCAGGCGGCACGGCCGCGCCGTCGCCTTCGAGGGGAGCGTCGGCGGCGGCATCCCGATCATCCACGCGCTTGGGGTCAGCCTGGCGGCCAATCAGGTGCAGAGCCTGGCGGCGATCGTCAACGGCACCTGCAATTTCATCCTTTCGTCGATGGCGAGTGACGGCCAGAGCTACGAATCCGCCCTGCGCCAGGCCCAAGAACTAGGCTACGCCGAGGCCGACCCGACGCTTGATGTTGATGGCACCGACACCGCGCACAAGCTGGCGATCCTTGCCCAGCTTGCCTTCGGCGCCTCGGTTCGCGTATCCCAGATCCCTCGCCAGGGGATCGACCAGTTGCACCCTGCCGACCTCCGCTACGCCTCCGAGCTGGGCTACTCGGTCAAGCTCCTGGCCCTGGCCAGGCTTTCGGAGGACGGCCTGGAATTACGGGTCGCCCCTACTTTAGTTCGCCAAGGGATGCCCCTGGCTGACGTAGCTGGCCCTTACAACGCGATTCGCGTGGTCGGCGACGCCGTGGGCGACACCTTTTTCTACGGTCGAGGCGCGGGGGCCTTGCCGACGGCCTCGGCCGTCGTCGGCGACCTGATCGACGTCGCCATCGGACGCGCCGCCTTGACCGCCAGGGCGCAAGACCTCTGGTCCGAATCAGCCGAAGGGCCACGCCTGGTCTCACCCCGACAGGTCCGCCGCCGCAATTACCTCCGGTTCTCGATCGCCGACCGCCCCGGCGTGCTGGGGGCGATTGCGCAAGTACTTGGTACACATTCGGTTAGCATCGCCAGCGTGATCCAGCACGACCCGGGCGAGGACGCCCTCCCGGGTGCTCCGGTCCCCTTGGTCATCATGACCCACTCGGTCATCGACGCCGACATGACTGCTGCCCTGGCTGAGATCGACCGCCTTGACGTGGTCAGGCCGCGCAGCGTCTGCCTGGGCGTGGAAGAATAAGACGGTGAAGTAGAATCATGAATGTTGAGATGAGGTCCTTGATTTCCAATGGTTACTGAGCCTAGCCGATGAAGTATGCCATCGTGATTCCCGACGGCGCGTCCGACGAACCGCAAGAGTCGCTCGGCGGTCGGACGCCGCTCCAGGCGGCCAGGACGCCCGAGATGGACCGGATCGCCCGCGAAGGGGTGCTCGGCCTGTCGCGCAACGTGCCGGATCGGTTCCTGCCGGCCAGCGACGTGGCAACCCTGAGCCTCTTCGGTTACGACCCTGTTCGTTATTACACCGGCAGAGCCCCGCTCGAAGCCGCAGCGATGGGCCACGCTCTCGGCCCTGACGACTGGGCGGTTCGCTGCAACCTGATGACCATCGACGACGGCCGGATGACCGACTTCACCGCAGGCCACATCACCAGTGAGGACGGCCAACCGCTCATCGAAGCCCTCCAGCTCGCTCTGGGCCGCTCGAACATCGAGTTCCACCCGGGAGTCAGTTATCGCAACCTGATGATCTATCGAGGGCAACCGGGCGAGGCCCCGTTCGCCGACGACACCGTGACGACCCCGCCGCACGACGTCCCCGACCAACTGGCCGCCGAGCACCTGCCACGCGGCACTGGCGCGGCCTTGCTCAACGAGTTGATGCAAGCCGGAGCGCGGATCGTCCAATCGCACCCGGTCAACGCGGCCCGAATCGCGAGCGGCAAGCGGCCGGCCAACGCCGTCTGGCTCTGGGGTCAGGGGAAGGCCCCGCACCTCCCTTTGTTCGCCGACCTGCGCGGCCTGCGAGGGGCGATTCTCTCGGCGGTGGACCTGGTTCGAGGCGTCGGCGTCCTGGCCGGCTGGAACCGGATCGACGTTCCGGGCGCGACGGGTTATCTTGATACCGACTACGCCGCCAAGGGGCGATATGGGATCGAGGCCCTCAAAGACCACGACCTGGTTTGCGTCCATGTCGAGGCCCCCGACGAGGCCAGCCACGAAGGCCGAGCCGACGCCAAGGTCGAGGCCCTGGAACGGATCGACCGCGACATCGTCGGTCCGCTGCGCAAAGCGCTCGAAGCTCAAAGGCACTGGCGGATCCTGGTCTCGCCAGATCACTCCACCCTGCTCCGCACCCGCGCCCACGACCGCGCCCCCGTCCCCTGGGCGATGGCAGGCACTGGTGTGAGCGGCTCAGGCCATGCTTATGATGAACTCTCGGCAAGGGCCGGCGGCGGGCCGGTCCTTGATGAAGGGTGGCGGCTCATGGATACGTTCTTGAAGTAACGATGGGCGACGCATGCCGCAATCCCATTGATGTCTAGACAACCGGTGTGTTTCCGATTCCCTCCGAGACCCCTTTGATCATGCGCGATGCGGAGTGACGACCTTGGCTCTCCTGGTTCAGAAGTTTGGCGGCACCAGCGTTGCCGATAGCGACAAGATCCTGGCCGCGGCCCGCCGTGCGATTCGCGCCTATCGCGAGGGGAAGAAGGTCCTGGTGGTCGTCTCGGCCAGAGGGCACACCACCGATGAGCTGATCGAGTTGGCCAAAGAGATCAGCGAAAAGCCGCCGGCGCGCGAGATGGACATGCTACTCTCGACCGGCGAGCAGGTCAGCGTCGCCTTGATGGCGATGGCGATTCAGGCCCTTGGCGTGCCGGCGATCAGTTTCACCGGGGCGCAGATCGGCATCGTCACCGACAGTTTTCACACCAGGGCGCGCATCCGGAACATCTCGACCGAACGCATGGCGCAGGCGCTCGATCAAGGGCGGATCGTCATCGTCGCCGGGTTCCAGGGGATGGATGAAGAGTACAACATCACCACCCTCGGCCGAGGAGGCTCCGACACCACGGCCGTCGCCCTGGCCGCCGTGCTTGGCGCAGACGCCTGTGAGATTTATACGGACGTCGATGGTGTTTACACGACCGATCCCAGGGTCGTTCCCGAAGCGCGAAAGATTGACCGGATCAGCTATGACGAGATGCTCGAACTGGCCAGCCTGGGGGCCGGCGTGATGCATTCGCGTTCGATCGAGTTCGCCAAGAAGTTCGGCGTGCCGATCCACGTCCGCAGTTCGTTCAGCGACGCCCCTGGCACCTGGATTGTCGCTGAGTCGGATGCCAGGCGGCTGGGCGTACCTGTCATCGGTGCGGCCCTGGCCAGGGATGAGGCGCGCGTCACCGTCGCCGGGGCGCCCGACCGCCCGGGGATCGTGCATACGCTCTTTCGCAAGATCGCTGAAGCGAACATTATCGTCGATATGATCGTGCAGAACGTGGCGACGGCGGGCCTGGCCGAGATCAGCTTCACCGTCGCCTCGTCCGACCTGGCCGAGACCCTTCGCGTTGCCGAAGTCGCCGCCGAGGCGATTGGCGCCCAGAGTGTGACCCACGACCCCGACTGCGCCAAGATCTCGGTCGTCGGCCTGGGGATGCGCACGCATACCGGCGTCGCCACCTTGATGTTTGAGACCCTGGCGAGGGTCGGCGGCAACATCCAGGTGATTACCACCAGCGAGATCAAGATCAGCGTCCTGATCGCCCGGCATTCGGCCGTCGAGGCCCTTCGCGCCGTCCATGAAGCGTTCGGCCTCGATCAGGCGGTATCGGACCTGCCGGCCTCGTTCACCCCGAAGCGACAGCCGACCCTCGTCACGCCGCCGCCAGCCAATGGCAATGGCAACGGCAACGGCAACGGCGGCTCGACGTCACCCGGTCCAGGCATGGAGGATCTGGTCATCTCGGGCGTCGAGCTTGACGACCAGCAGGCCCGAGTGACCGTCTTGAACGTACCTGATCAGCCTGGCTACGCCGCCCGCGTCTTTCGAGCGATCGCCGAGGCCGATGTCTTCGTAGACATGATCGTCCAGAACGTGAGCACGGCAGGCACGACGCACCTTTCGTTCACCGTGCCTCGCGGCCAGGTCGAACAGGCGGCGCAGGCCGTTGCCAGGATCGGCCAGGGGGACGTCTCGATCGAGCCAGCCGTCGCCAAGCTGTCGGTCCTCGGCGTCGGCATGCGCACCCATACCGGGGTCGCCACGCGCACGTTCGGGGCCCTTTCCGAGCAAGGGATCAACATCGCCCTCATCAACACCAGTGAAGTTCGGATCAATATTGTGACCGACCAAAGCCGAGGCGCTGAGGGGCTCGCCTGTCTTCGCTCCGCCTTCCCCGCGCCTGGCGAGCAACCTGGTGGTCCTCCTTCCCCCTAAAAATCCTCACGTCCGCGTATTTAATAGATCAATAACTAAGCTCGGGGGTTGTGGGCGTGGAATCGGCCGAACTGGATCAGTCTGACTCCCCGTCTCTCGGGCCTCGCCGTGTGAGCCTGTCCTGGTGGTTCACGGTCGCTGTCTTCGTCGCCCTCTTTGTCTTGGGGCTGGGCCTTGGCGAAGTGGTCGGGGCCGATGGCCAGGTTCGTGAAGACTCCCTGGATCAACGCGTGACCGCCTGGGTCGTGGCGCATCGGCCCGTCTGGCCAGGCTTGACGCGCCTGCTTCTCGCGGCGTCTCGGATCGGCGACTGGGAGGTGGGCCTCCCCCTGGTGATTGGCATCAGCATCTTGCTTACAGTGCTGAACCGATCAGGGACGCCTGGAATCCGTCGGGCGGAAATCGGTCTCTGGATCATCGCGATCGTGGGGGCTCAACTCCTTTGCAACGGCTTGAAGGCGTGGTTCCAGCGCGAGCGTCCTCCCTTGCTCTCCCGCCTGGTTGTCGAAGACTCGTCTAGTTTTCCCAGCGGCCATAGTCTGACGTCATCGGCCTGCTTCGCCGTGGCCGCCGTCTTGCTGGTGCGGGCCTTGTCCGACTCATCGGTCTGGCTCCGGATCGTGGCGGTGTGGCTTTGCGGAACCTTGATCGGCTTGATCGCCGTCAGTCGGGTCTGGCTCGGGGTGCATTACCTGAGCGACGTCCTGAGCGGCCTGGTACTAGGCCTCGCCTGGGCCTTCGCCGTCTGTGTCATCCACTTCGGCCGGACCCGGCCGGGGCCTTTGATTCCAAAATCGGAAGTCTTGGATTCAAACCTTTGATAGCTGCTCATTTTATAAATTCAACGGGCAATTTACGATCCTCTGGCTTGACGACCCGCGCGGCTGGCGATTACGGTAAAGGCCCGTCGTCGGGAAACCTCAAAAGCCATATTTCTCCAGGGTGATTGAACGTGGCACGCGATAAAGTAGTGCTGGCCTACAGTGGCGGACTTGATACATCGGTCGCCGTGCAGTGGATCAACGAGACCTATGGGCTCGACGTGATCGCCTATACCTGCGACCTGGGCCAGGGGCAGGACATTGACGCGATCCGTCAGAAGGCGCTACGCACCGGGGCGGTCGAGGCGATCGCAGAGGACGTGCGCAACCTGTTTGTTGATTATTTCGCCTTCCCTTCACTCATGGCCGGGGCCCTTTATGAAGGGAAGTACCCTCTGGCCACGGCTCTGGGCCGTCCTTTGATTGCGCAACTTATGGTTCGCGTCGCCCGCGAACAAGGCGCGGTGGCCGTGGCGCACGGCTGCACGGGCAAGGGGAACGATCAGGTCCGGTTTGACGTCACCTTCCAGACGCTCGCCCCTGACCTGAAGATCATTGCCCCTGTGCGCGAGTGGAAGTGGACTCGAACCGAAGAACTTGCTTTCGCCACCAAACACAACATTGAGGTCGAGGCGACCAAGGAAAAGATCTTCAGCACTGACCAGAACCTCTGGGGCCGGTCGATCGAGGCGGGAATTCTCGAAGACCCCTGGGTCGAACCGCCGCCAGAAACCTTCCAGTGGACCGCCGACCCCCGCCAGGCACCCGACGAACCCGAAGAGGTCGAGATCACCTTCGACCACGGCAGACCGGTCGCCCTCAATGGGACCGAGATGGACGGCGCGCCTTTGATCGAACAATTGAACACGATTGCCGGCCGCCACGGCGTCGGCCGGATCGACCACGTTGAGAACCGCCTTGTCGGCATCAAGTCTCGTGAGATCTACGAGGCCCCCGCCGCCCTTGTACTCCATGAGGCCCACCGTGAGATCGAGTTCCTCACCCTGTCGAAAGACGCGCTCCGGTTCAAGACCCAGGTCAGTCAGGCTTACGCCGACCTGATCTATAACGGCCTCTGGTTCAGCGCCTTGCACCAGGATTTGATGGCGTTCGTCGTCTCCAACCAGCAGTACGTCGCCGGCACGGCGCGGGTGAAACTCTTCAAAGGGCACGCCCAGATCGCCGGCCGCAAGAGCGAGCACAGCCTCTATCGCCACGAACTGGCCACCTATGACGAAGGCGACCAGTACGATCAGGCCGCCGCGCAAGGGTTCATCAAGATCCACGGACTGGCCCAGACCACCCAGGCCAAGCACCAGATGCTCAAAGGGACCAAGCCGAGCCACCTGGAATTGCCCAGTATCATCCCGCCGTCGCCGCCGAAGCCAGAGCCGAAGCCGAAGCCGAAGTGAACGCAGCCCCCTATCCGGGCCTTTGGGGAGAGAATACCCATGTCCGTCGTCGTGCTTGATCCGATCGAAGTTCAGGACTACCTTCAGCGCCGTGAAACGAGTGACGCCAGTCAGTATGACGAAGTCTGGGATGGAGTCACCATCGTGTCGCCGATTGCGAACGACGAGCATCAGGAGATCGCCACCCGCTTGAGCGGGGTTTTCTTTATTACCGTGGATTTGTCTGGCCTCGGTAAGATTCGGACCGGGACCAACATCAGTGACCGAGACGCTGACTGGATGCGAAATTATCGCGTGCCCGACGTGGCTGTGTTCCTCCAGGACACGGCCGCGCGGAACCTCGGCACCCACTGGGTTGGCGGGCCTGACTTCGCCGTCGAGATCATCAGCTCGCACGACTGGACCCGTCGGA
>JBDTIR010000677.1:0-4845 GCA_039936275.1 Isosphaeraceae bacterium
GTTTGATCCAGGCGCTGACTCTGTTCTCCGCTGGTTTCTAGCCAGCTCTTCTCACCATTCGACTCAATGAGATGACTCTGAGAACCCCTCAATACCCCTTGATACGGCAAGGTCACCCAGGCGCCGGCGCCTTGCTGGTTCCGTAAACGCTGGGCAAGCGCACCGACCTCGTCGATGTCGGCGATGGTCAGGATCGAACCGCCGGACAGCATCGCCAGGTCTCGCAACGGGGGAGGGATCGTCGCCGTGTCAATCAAAACGATGTCGAGTCGCAAATCAGTATGGCCGACCACCTGGTCGCGCACGGCGTCGAGCGATCGGCCGAGTTCGGCAGGCAGACCGCCCGGTGGGACAAAGATGATGATATTCTCAAACTGGTTGCTCTTGACCTTGTCGACTACTCGCGACACGATCGCTTGCAAGCGGTCGCGCCTGGCCTGGACGCCGCTCTCGTTCAGGAGCTTCTCTTTGGTCTGTTGGAACCGAGCGTCTGTCATGGCCAACGGTTGGTCGTCGTCTTCAATGCCCGTGATCCAGATGGGCAGGATCTTGGCGCGATCCACGAGCTTGATGAATTGCTTGATGCAGCTCTCTCGGAATTCCGAGTAGGCGTGGACGCCGGACTGGGTCAGGATATAGTCGTTGTTGGGATCGAGCGGGTCGGGTGCGATGATGACCGTCCGACGCACGCCGAATCGAGGGTCGGCGATCGTCACCGCCGACCGGCCGGGCAACGCGTCATCGGCATCCTTGCGGAGCTTCTGCAACTGGCCGAGCCGGACGTCCGTCCCGGGATTACCCAGGGTTGCGGAGTTGGCGATCGAGAGTTGCAAATTCAGTAAATCGGCCTCGATATGGACCTTGGCCGCCTGGACCAGTTGCTCGAACCGAGCCTCGTCGGCCGACTTGGACGCCGTGTTGATTGCGATCTGATCGATCAATCGCAACTCTTCCGGCGTCAGAGTTTTGCCGATTTCCGGCGCGTTCAAGGCGACCTTTTTCAACTCATCCCGGATACTTCGACGCCTGGACTCCAGGCTCTTCTTGGCGAAATCGACGGCGAGCCTAACCCCGGTTTCCATGAGTTTCTGGACCAAGTCGTCGGTGATTCGCCCTTGGCCGCCGAGTGCGATCTTGGATCCGGCGATGGCGACGTCCTTGATCACTTCGCCGAGGTTCTGAGGATTGTGCTTGATCCCGAAGTGCTCGAATTGGTCGAGCAGGAACTTGCGAGC
The DNA here is from genome assembly GCA_039936275.1 of Isosphaeraceae bacterium. Taxonomy (GTDB): domain Bacteria; phylum Planctomycetota; class Planctomycetia; order Isosphaerales; family Isosphaeraceae; genus JBDTIR01. The sequence goes on from JBDTIR010000677.1 coordinate 1,236, forward strand.
CAGAGTCTGCAAACTTCCCAGGCTTGCGCGCAGGCCGGATCGTGAACTGGCACGCGCCTCAGCCTCGGAGCGGACGTACCCCTGAGCGGCCTTGATCACGTTTGCTTTCTGACTCTCCTTCACCAAGCTGGCGTCGGCTGGTGGAGCGTTCCGCTGGTTGAAGAACTGATCGACCAGGGCCTGGCACGATTTCGGCTGGACCGGGTTCGTCGAGAAGTGATCGTCAGCGCAGTAACGGCCGTACCAGCCGTGCCGTACGCCGTTGGTCAAGTAATTGTCCATCAAACAACCAGGCCCGCCCGGGTTCGTCGTCGGGCAACCACTCGGAAAATAATTATGAACGTACTCGTCGGTCAAACCAAACAGGTAATGACTCAACTCATGAGCGGCCGAGAGGACGACGTCTTGCACGACGGAATCGACGAGATATTGATAGTAGAGTCCGATCTGGCCGGGCTTCCCCTCGATCGCCCCGGGAATCGCCCACCCGGCCCGGCCAGGGTTGCTCGTCAAGGAAATCACCAGGTCGGCGTCCTTGATGTCGTTGACCGGGTCAAGTGAGGATATCTTGGCGCGCCCCCCGGTCGCTTTCTTCAGGGCGTCGCTGACGGCCTGGACCATGGCCCTGGTCTTGGCGTCCTGTTCCGGAGTCGGCGTCTGGCGGGCGCCAATCCCCTGGCTGCCTAACATGATATTTTCACTTAACGCCGCATAGGTATAAGTAAAACGAAACGACTTCGTTTGTGGGTCGTACCGCGCCGGCCCTGCCTTGGCCTCGGGTACAGACGCCCAGAACCCCGAAACGAGGGCGAGCACGGTCAAAGTGCATGCCTTACGAATTTGCGACGTCATGGACAAAACTCCAGGTCAAGGTGCCAATCAAGACAATCGATTAGGTACGACCGAACCGTCCTTGGGCTGGCTTGAACAGAAATCAACCGTACCCGTTGATCCGGTCAATCTTGCGCGAACGGCATCAAGATCCCAGTTTGCCGATTTTGCCCGACTACTCTATTTTGAACGACGCATTTGTTAAGTGCAAGGTTCTTGTCAAGAATTGGCGTGAATTTCTTCAAATTAAGCCAGAGTGCCGGGATAATGGCGAAACTGGGCGACTCCGTGCGTCTTTGGTGTATACTCTAAGCGTCGAGTGGTTGAGGTGTCTGGGCCGAAATTGGGGATTTCGACTCGATGGACGCATCGATCGACACAGGGAGGGTTCACGAACTGCTCGGAAGGATCCACACCCCTTTGAACTGGGAGTCGAGCCGTCATGGGAATCCTTCAGAGCCGGGCCGTCCGGGCCTCGGTCTTATCGGCCTGTCTCGGGATCGCCCCGGGACTTGCGCTAGACTCTGCGATGGCGGGGCAACATCACCGAACCGCGCAGGTTGTCACACTCGTTCCCAGTGCCGCGCCGGTCGCGACTTATCAATACGCACCGACCGTCATCCAGGCCGCGCCCGTGGCAACGTATCAATACGCGCCGGCCGCCGTCCAGGCCGCGCCTGTGGCGACGTATCAGTATGCGCCGACCGCCGTGCAGGCCGCGCCTGTGGCGACGTATCAGTATGCGCCGACCGCCGTGCAAGCCGCGCCCACCGCGACGTATCAATATGCCCAGCCCGCTGTTCAGGCCGCACCAACCGCCACGTATCAATATCCACCGGCTACGGTTCAGGCCGCGCCGGTGGCTGCCGCTCCCGGTGCTGCGCCGCTGCCCGTGCCCGGGCAGACGATCCGGCTCAGCCCCCAGGAGCGTATGGATATTTACCAGGACTTGCGGGCCGATTTCCCGGATCTGATCGGAAGTGAGCGGTCACGCGCGACTCGCCGCCAGACGCTCCGATCCGCGGCCAGGGAACGGTATCTCGACATCCTGACAGCGGAAGATGAGGAGGTTGACGAACTTAATGAGGATGAAGTGGCGGATGCTAATTCGATCGCGGACCTGATCCTGAACGGAGGGGCCGAGACAGCACAGACGTATGGTCCGATCGCTCCGTTGATCCGCGATTATCAGGCAAGCGCCCGGGCCTATGATTACGACTATGGTTATGATTACGGTCCCTCCGCGCAGGGCCGACGGCCGATCCCCGTCCAGCCCGTGCAACTTGTTCAACCGCTGGTACCACTCATGCCGCTCGTACCGCTCGTACCCGTTTTTTCTGTCGTGCCTGTGAGTCGCCATCATCTCAAGCACTTCCACCGTTGATCGCTCTTGAGTGATCTCAGCGAATCTGCGCGACCACAGGTTTCTCTTCGATCTCCCCAATGATGTTCCTCCCGTTTTCGGAGCGTTATTGGGGCTTGGTCGTTGTGTGATTTAACGTGGTATGTGCCGATTCGGACGTGGAATAGGCGGATTTTGAGCATGATCTCCGCCTCCTTGCCGCTCTGAATCGGTTCAAAACAGCAGGTTTCGCGGGGACGTTGAGGCACCGCCCCTTGAAGTGGAGGCTGGCGATCGTCGAATCATCGGCGTAAGCTTGAACAACCACCGCCCATGCGTGTCACCGTCGGTCAAAATCGCATCAAAATCACCAAAATAAGGGCGGAGTCACGAGGCTTTCGGAGCGACCATGTACTTTAGACTCACCGCGATTATCCCTCTCGCCGCCGCTCTTGCCGTCAGTCTCGGTGCCGATCCGCCGAATAAGGAGACGCGCCCTCCCGAACTCGTGGCCTCCACCGAACCCGGGACCCCGGAGGACGAACGTAAAGGGTTCCACCTGCCGCCCGGGTTTGAGGCCCAGCTTGTCGCCTGCGAGCCGGACATTCACAAGCCGATGAACCTCGCGTTTGACGACCTTGGGCGGCTCTGGGTCACGTCGTCCCTGGAATATCCCTTTCCGGCCAAGGACGGAACGACCCCCCGCGATCGGGTGATCATCCTGGATCAGTTCGGTCCAGACGGCCGCGCGGGCAAGATCACGACCTTCGCCGACGGCCTGAATATCCCGATCGGCGTCTTCCCGTTGACGCCGACCGAGGCTCTGGTCCACAGCATCCCCAAGGTCTGGCGCTTGACCGACACCGACGGTGACGGTAAGGCTGACCAACGAACCCCCGCGTATCAGACCTATGGATCTCAAGACACTCATGGCATGACCAGCGCCTTTACTCAGGGGTTCGACGGCTGGATCTATGCCTGCCACGGCTTCTCGAACACCTCGACCGTCCAGGGGGCGGACGGGCAACCGATCACGATGCAGTCGGGCAATACCTATCGAATGCGGCCCGACGGCTCGCACCTTGAACGGTTCACGCACGGCCAGGTTAACCCGTTCGGGATCGCCATCGACCCTTTGGGAAATCTGTTCACCTGTGATTGCCACAGCAGGCCGATCTATCAACTGCTTCGAGGAGCCTATTACCCCAGCTTCGGCAAGGCCGATGACGGCCTCGGCTTCGGGCCGGCGATGATGAGCCACGATCACGGCTCGACCGGCATTGGCGGCATCACGTACTACTCGGCTGACCATTTTCCCAAACCATGGCGCGACACCATCTTCATCGGCAACGTCGTCACCAGCCGAATCAACCACGACCGCCTTGAACGCCGCGGTTCCACCCTCCAGGCCATCATTCAGCCCGACTTCCTGGTCAG
>JBDTIR010000678.1:0-1690 GCA_039936275.1 Isosphaeraceae bacterium
AGAGCGGCGACGACCTTGGTGAGCTGTTCTCCCGACCTGGCCCGCACGACCGCCACCAGGCCGCCGTCAAGAATGCGCTTCAAGGTTGCGTCACGAGACATCCAATCACCTCCATTTGCTCTGGCGATCCGCCTTTTGAAATTGCGGCGCTCGGCGTCAAGAACCTCCTGTGTACTACAACGGCTGTCGCCACACGATAAACGCGAGGCAAGACTTTGTCTAGCAAGTCATGAAATTCGTCCGGGGCCTCAATCTCCGCCATAGGCGCTGTGCTGGCGGCGGCGGTTGGAGGTGAATTCTTCGACGGTGCCTCGGGTCACGACTTCGTAGAGGGTGGCTTCCTTGTCGCCGGATTTGCGGAGGATGCGACCGAGCCGCTGGACGTGTTCGCGCACCGAGCCGGAGCCTGAGAGGATGATCGCCACGTTGGCCTCGGGCACGTTGACTCCTTCGTTCAGGACGCGCGAGGTCGCTACGATCGGGTACGATCCGTCGTTGAATTTCTGGAGCACCTCGCGGCGCTCCTTGGTCTTGGTCTGGTGGGTGATGACCGGGACCAGGAATTGGCGGGCGATCTTATACACCGTCGCGTTATCATGCGTGAAGATCAAGACCCGATCACCGTTATGGCGGTCGAGCAAGCGGGCCAGCAGGTTAAGTTTGGCGGGCGCGGCCAGGGCCAGGGCGCGCTGGTCGCGATAAGCGCGGTAGGCCATGCGTCCTTCGGGGCTGCGGAAGGCGGCCGTGAGAAACTGCGCCCAGGCCCCAGGGCGGCGCAGGTCGATCCCGCTGTCTGAGAGAAAGCCGCGATAATATTCGCGGGCTTCTTCATAGCGGTTCCGCTCGACCTCGGTCAGATTGACGAACAGCGATTCGATCTGATATTCGGCCAGAAACTCGCCGCGCAACTGGGTGATCTCGCGGCGGTAGACGATCGGGCCGATCAGGTGGTCAGATTGCGTGTGTGCGTTGTCGGCCCGCTCAGGGGTGGCCGTCAGGCCGAGCCGGAACGGGGCGATCGAGCAGGTGGCGGCCAGGCCGTAGGTCGGGCCGGGCAGATGGTGGCACTCATCGAAGACGACCAGGCCGAACCGGTTGCCGATCCGGTCCATGTTCATGTAGGCAGAATCGTAAGTTGTTACAGTTAATGGTTTGATATCATAAGAACCGCCGCCGAGCAGACCGACCTCGACCTCAAAGCAGAGCGTCAGTTCGTCATACCACTGATTGAGCAGGTCAATCGTCGGCGTGACGACCAACGTCGGCCTGGCAGCCTGGTGGATGCAGAGGTTGGCCAGGTGGGTCTTGCCGGTGCCGGTCGGCAAGACGACCACCCCGCGCCCCCCGGCCTTCCACCAGGCGTCGAGCCCTTCGGTCTGGTGCGGAAAGGCCGGCTTGTCGATCCGGATTGGCCAGGGGGTTTTGTCGTAGGCCCGGGCGTCGTCGGTGTAGGGAATCTTGTGATGCCGCAGGTGCTCGACGATCGCCCGATACCAGATCGCCTCGGCCCGGAACAGTCCGGTGCGGACGTCGCGCCTCAACCCCGGCAGGCCGCGCGCGTCCCCTTCGGGCAAACCTTCGACGAGGATGGTCCCCTCCTCGAACGTCAGTCGCAACGGCGGGCCGCTGGATGAAATAGATGCATCGACCTGGCTCATGCGGGGTCCACTCCCGAAGCAGGTGGGTTCGG
>JBDTIR010000679.1:0-9505 GCA_039936275.1 Isosphaeraceae bacterium
CTGATTTTTCGCAAAGATCTTTGCGAAAAATCGATTCCCGACCGGTTTCGAAGGGCAGGGAAGGTAAGCGGCAGCGCCGTTAATGTCTCCTTTTAAGCTGGCCTTCGCAATTGTAAAGACCTCCGACGCGAAGGTCTACACCGCCGACCGATTATTCGCAAAGTTCTTGGCGAAAAATCGATTCAGACGGCCCTTCCAAGAGGACCGGCGAGGGAGGTTCCCCTTTTGAAGAAGCCCTGGCCAAACTGGACCCGATTCCGCCTGCGGACGATGCTGCTTGCTGTCCCGGTGTTCGCGGTCGTGATCGCCCTCGGCGTCAGCTTGGCCGATCGACTCGGCCCGGACGTCCGGTCTGGGGAATGGGTCGGCTGGACTCAGGAAGCCATCGTGTCCAGGCTCGGTTCGCCGACGGAGACCTTCGAGAAAGACCTCAACGTGGCCAATGAGCCGCGACTGATCGTCCCCCTTCCTGGCCCTTACCGGACCCTGCACTACGGGGGGGACGCCGACCTTTATCTCAAGCTCCGCCGTGATCGTGGGCGTTGGGTCTGTTACTGGTCGCTCTGGATTCGCAAGGGGGTTCTCGTTTGCTCCTGAACCTCGGGAGTCTCGGGAGGATTGCAACGTCCAAAATTCTGGATGTCGGGCGGCCGACCCGACCGCATTGGGTTCCCGGATTGCGTCCGGGACGGACGCCCTACATCTGGAATCTGGAATCTGGAATCTGGACTTTGTAATCCTCATGAGCCGGGAGGCTCCCGACTTGCGAACCGGGGGCGATCGGCGCATAATGTTTAACGGATGCGAAACCACCGGCAACCCCGGGTGTTATTGAGGGGGTGACGAACGATGTTGACCATCGGCGGCAAAGTGCGGACGGGGTATTGCGACGGCGTCACTCGGCGCGACTTCCTTAAAGTTGGCGGCCTCGCCCTGGGCGGATTGAGCCTGCCGGAACTCCTGGCAGCCGAGGCCAAGGCCGGGGTCGGCAAGTCGCACAAAGCGGTCATCATGGTCTTCCTGGCCGGCGGCCCTCCTCACCTCGACATGGTGGACCTCAAGCCCAACGCCCCGCTCGAAATTCGTGGTGAGTTCAAGCCGATTGCTACCAATGTCCCCGGGCTCGACATTTGCGAGCACATGCCCCGCCTGGCCAGGATGATGGACAAGTTCGTCGTCATCCGCTCAATGGTGGGTGCCCACGGCGACCACTCGGCCGGTCAGTGCCTGACTGGCTACAAGGACGCGATCAGCAAGGTCCAAGGGGGGCGACCCAGCCTCGGCTCAGTCGTCTCATTGATGCAAGGTCCGGTTGATCCGGCGGTTCCACCATTCATCGGCTTGTCACCCAAGACTAGTGAAGCCCGATGGGGCAACCCCGGCGAACCCGGCTTCCTCGGCCTGGCCCACGGCCCGTTCACCCCGTTTCGCGCTGAGGCGTCCGGCTCGGCCTCGCAAGAACCTGATATGGAGATTGGCCGACTCAACAGCCGGCGTTCCTTGCTCGGCGAACTCGACGACCTGCGCCGGAGACTCGACCACCACGAGGCGATCCAGGGGATGGACGGCTTCACTCAACGCGCCTTTGACATTCTCACGTCTCACAAACTATTCGATGCGCTCGACGTGACCAAGGAAGACCCTCGGCTGCGTGCTCGCTACGGCGTTGGCGACATGAAGGCTGAGTCCGACGGCCCCCCTTGCTGCATGGACCACTTCCTGATGGCTCGCCGCCTGGTCGAGGCCGGAGCGCGGTGCGTGACGATCTCGTTCGGCCGCTGGGACACGCACGGCCAGAACTTCAAATCCAACAAAGAGCGTATCCCCAAGCTCGACATGGCCCTCTCGGCCTTGATTGAGGATCTGTACGCCCGAGGGTTGGACCAGGACGTCTCGGTGGTCGTCTGGGGTGAGTTCGGCCGCACGCCCAAGATCAACAAGGACGCTGGCCGCGACCACTGGCCACAGGTCTCGTTCGCCATGCTGGCCGGCGGCGGCATGCGCACCGGCCAGGTCATCGGCGCGACCAACCCGTACGCAGAAGTCGCCCGCGAACGCCCGGTCACCTTCCAGAGCGTCTTCGCCACGCTCTACCAGAACCTCGGCATCGACCCCGATTCCCTGGTTACAGATCGTAGCGATCGCCAGATGTTCATGCTCGACGAACATCCGCAGGTGATTCAAGAGGTCGTCTGACCGAGCGTGGCGGTTCCAATAAGAACCGCCTGATCCAAAGTTGGATCAGGCGGTTCGTTCGTAAACGCACTCATCAAATCGACTTAGAGGCCGACGCCGCCGAGGTGCTTGATCTTTCTCGGGTTCCTGACGCCATTCCGCTTGGGTCGACGCCCCTTGGTGATCGGCGAGCTGTCGGCCTTCTTCCGCCACTTGAAACTCTTGCGATGTCGAGTCTTGGTCTTCATAATGCTTGGCAACTCCCCTTCAAGGCCGAGGCCGCTCTTGGCGCGCGGAAAGCGACATTATGGGGGCGAAGCGTCGGCGAATCAAGCCGAAGTTCTCATAAATGTGGGCGCATCGGCGCGTTGGCCTTGCCTGGATCTTGAAGAATCGGCCCAATTTGCGTCTTAACGGCGGGCCAATGACCTTGGTCCCTGGGGAACAGCAAGGGTGGCCTTGGGTACGATCTTGAGTGTAATCATCGGGCTGACCGGGCTCTGGATGTCGCCAAAGGTGGCGCGCACACCGACGGTATACGAGCCTGGCGCGAGCGGCTTGGCGAAGCGGACCACGTACATGCCGTTGGCCGACGAGGTCGCCGTGCCGAGAACCTGTCGGTTCTTATCGACAATGTCGATCGTCGCGCTGGCTTCGTACATGCCGACCAGATGAGGCTGAACAGCGGAGGTTTCGCCGTCCCCCTTGACTCCGGAGTCATCGGTCGCTTGCAGTCTCGGGGCACCTGGCTGTCGCAAGGGGCGGCCGACTGCCAGGGCCGTTTCAAGCACGATGGCGTAGTCATTGGCGGCCAGGCTCGTCGGATTGACCCCCTGGGCATCGGCGTGCATCAGATCGTTCATGTTCGTCTGAAGGTTCGCCAGGGCCGGCTCACTGATCCCGGCCGACGTCATGACTTGGGTGAAGGTGTGATTCAAGGACTGGACGCTCTCTCGGCTTAGCGAGGCGTTGGAGAGGACCTTGCGCAAGGTCAATTCGAAGTTAACCCGGGTCGATTGGCTGGGGACCTTGGGCAGGCGGCCCACGATGTCTTGCAAGTCGGACTGGAGCCGACTAACCGTTTCCTTGGGCACGAACCGGCCGTTCTGGACCGTCTGGAAGAGGTTAGGCAACCGCTCGATCCGGATCGCTTTCTGCACGACCGTGACCGGCTGATTCGCCTGAAGCTGCGCCTGGCTCTTCCCACCAAACAGACTGAGCAGTTGACGCCCTTCCAGGTCTTCGGAGGACGGGGTGAAGCGTCGGCGGTCCATCGCGCGATTCTCCGAAGAAGATCGGAACGGTGCCGGTTGGGCCCGGCGTCGTCAGTTCCATTGAGGACCGGCACAAGAGGGGGACGCGGTTTAAGGGCGTCGGCCTGGTCAAGACGACGCCTATCTAGCATAACGGCCTAAGTCTCGCCAGCCGTCTTCATGTAAAATTCCGCAGCGGTTGTTGGGCCAAGGGCGGTTTCTCCACCGGCAGCGAAAGGATTGCCAGACTGTTCGAGGAATGTTAAACTCCAGGATCGAGCGATTGCCTGGCAATCGAGTTACCAGAGGTCCCGAAGTTATGAGACAAAGTCGGTTCACGGCATGGCTCAGTCCGGCGCTGCTGGTCGCCATCGTCGTTCCTTGCGCTCTGGGTGCCGACGAGGTCGCCAAGCCAGGGACCTTCGAGGCAAAAGTGGCCCCGGTTCTGAACAAATACTGCATATCGTGCCACGGCGGTAAGAAGCCGAAGGCAGGGGTCAACCTGGCGACCTTCACCGACGAAGCCGCGGTGCTCAAGGACCTCAAGACCTGGGAAAAGGTCCTGGAGAACGTCGAACTCGGCTTGATGCCGCCGGAAGACAAACCCCAGCCGACCGAGGTCGAAGTAGAAACCTTGACGGCCTGGGTTGAGTCCACCCTGACCTCCGCAAACTGCCGAGGCCCCGCCGATCCTGGCCGCGTGACCCTCCGCAGGCTTAACCGCAACGAATACAACAATACGATTCGTGACCTCGTGGGCATCGACTTCCACCCCGCTGACGACTTCCCCTCTGATGACGTCGGCTATGGCTTCGACAACATCGGCGACGTGCTCAGCCTGCCGCCGCTCTTGATGGAACGCTACCTGGCCGCCGCCGAACAGATCGTCCAGCGCGCCATCATTGCCGACGAACGGCTCGACCCGCTCACCAGGCGCCGCGAACTCGAACGGTTCGGCAAGAACCCGCGCGAGCAGGCCGCCGGTCAACCCTATAAAGGGTTCGCTCGCGGCCTGGCTTCCAATGGCGAAATCGTCCTCGAATTCCAGCCCTCTCGCGAGGGGAACTATCAGGTCCGCGTCCGCGCCTTCGGCCAGCAGGCCGGACCTGACCCCGCCCGCCTAACCGTGCGAGTTGACGGCAAGGACATCGAGACGGTCGATGTCACCGCAACCGAAGACGCCCCCGGAACTTACGACGTTCTGATCCCGTTGACGCCCGGCCGGCGTAAGATCGCCCTCGCGTTCGTCAATGATTACTATAAGCCGGACGACTCTGATCCCAAGCTGCGCGGCGACCGCAACCTGTATCTGGATTGGGTCGAGTTTCGCGGTCCGATCGCCGACCTGAAGTCGCTTCCAGAGCCGCACCGGCGGATTGTCTTCCTCCAGCCTTCCTCGAAGAAATCCGAGTGGCGCGGTAACGCCCGAATCATCCTCGAACGGTTCGCTAGCCGCGCCTACCGGCGTCCGGCGACCCCCGAGGAGTTGGACCGGCTCTTGACCCTCTTTGACATGGCGTTGAAGGACGGTGAGCGATTCGAGCGCGGAATTCAACTCGCGGTCGAGGCCGTACTGGTTTCGCCCCACTTCCTCTTCCGAGTCGAATACGACGACGACGAGGCCGCTCACCCGCTCAACGATTATGAGCTGGCCGCCCGCCTCTCGTACTTTCTCTGGAGCAGCATGCCCGACGAGGAGCTGTTCACCCTCGCCGCCGAGCACAAACTCCAGAACAACGACGTGCTCGACGCCCAGGTCCGGCGGATGCTCAATGATCCCAAGGCCAGTGCCCTGGTTGAGAACTTCGCCGGCCAGTGGCTCCAGATCCGCAACCTCAAGACCTTGAACCCCGATCCTGGCCAGTTCCCTAACTTCGATGAAGCGCTCCGCTCGGCCATGATCCGCGAGACCGAGCTGTTCTTCCAGGCGATCCTCACCGAAGACCGCAGTCTGCTTGACTTCCTCGACGCCGATTTCACCTTCCTTAACGAACGCCTGGCCAAGCACTACGGCATCAAAGGCGTTCGCGGTGAGGAGTTCCGCCGCGTCCCCTTGACCGACCCTCGCCGAGGTGGGATCTTGACCCAGGCGAGCATCCTGACCATCACCTCGAACCCGACCCGGACCTCGCCCGTGAAGCGCGGCAAATGGATCCTTGAGCAAGTTCTGGGCGCTCCGCCGCCGCCGCCGCCGCCGGACGTTCCCGAGTTGCTCGAGGGCAAGGACGCCAGGCTCTCCGGTTCGCTCCGGCAACGCATGGAACAACACCGGGTTGACCCCGGCTGCGCCTCGTGCCACGTCCGCATGGACCCGCTCGGCTTCGGCTTCGAGAACTTTGACCCCATCGGTGCCTGGCGTGAGCAGGACGAAGGCTTGCCGATCGACCCGTCCGGCGTCCTCCCGTCGGGCCAGACATTTCAAGGGCCCGCGGAACTCAAGGCGATCTTGAAAACCAAGGATGCCGAATTCGCCCGCTGCCTGGCCGAGAAGATGCTAACCTACGCACTCGGCCGCGGCCTGGAATACCCTGATAAGTGCGCTGTGGACCGGATCACGGCGACCTTATCTTCAGATCAGTATCGGTTGACCCGCTTGGTGCGGGAGATCGTCAAGAGTGACCCCTTCCGGAAGCGTAAAGGCAAGGGAGACGAGTCGTGAGCACCCACCGTAAACTCTCGCGTCGAACCGTGTTGCGTGGTTTGGGAACGGCTGTGGCCCTCCCCTGGCTCGAAGCGATGGCCCCGGCCGCCGCCCTGGCGGGATCGGCCTCGAAGGCAGCGCCTCCGCTCCGGATGGCCTTCCTCTACGTGCCGAACGGGGTTCACCTGCCCGACTGGACCCCCGCGACTGAAGGGGCGGGGTTCGCCTTGCCGCCCACCTTGCAACCGCTGGCACCGTTCCAAGATCAGTTGCTCGTGCTCTCCGGCCTGAGCCAGGACGCCGGCTTCGCCCACGGCGACGGCGCCGGCGACCACGCCCGCGCCCTGGCCAGCTTCCTCACCGGCGCTCACCCGCGCAAGACCGATGGTGCCAACATCAAGGCCGGGATCTCGGTCGATCAGCTCGCCGCGCAACAGGTCGGCCGCACGACCCGCCTCCCCTCGCTGGAACTGGGCTGCGACCGCGGGGCTCAGTCGGGCAACTGCGACTCCGGCTATAGCTGCGCCTACTCGTCAAACATCTCCTGGAGTTCCGCGTCAACTCCGGTCGCCAAGGAAATCAACCCCCGCCTGGTCTTTGATCGCCTCTTCTCCAACGGCGTCCCTGGTGAGCAAGGGGTCAGTCGCGCCCGTCGCGAGCGCTATCGGGCCAGCATCCTTGACTTCGTCACCGAGGACGCTCGCCAACTCCGCCACCGACTCGGCCGCACCGACGGCCGCAAGGTGGACGAATACCTGAGTTCGATCCGCGAGATCGAGCGACGAATTCAGACCGCGAGCCTTGACAACCAGCCCGACGCTCCCGATTACCCCACTCCCGAAGGCATCCCGCCTGATTTTCAGTCCCACGCCCGCCTCTTGGCCGACCTGATGGTCCTTGCCTTTCAGGGCGACCTCACCCGAGTCTCGACCTTCATGCTCGCCAACGAGGGGAGCAACCGCAGCTACAAGGAAATCGGCGTCCCCGACGGGCACCATAACCTCTCACACCACGGCGGCGACCCGGAGAAGCACCGTAAACTCGCCCAGATCAACACGTTCCACATCGAGCAGCTTGCCTACCTCTTGAGCAAACTTCAGGCGGTTCGCGAAGGCGACGGCACCTTGCTCGACAACCTGATGCTGGTTTACGGCAGCGGGATCGGCGACGGCAACCGCCACAACCACAACGATCTGCCCGTCTTGCTGATCGGCAGCGGCGGCGGTACAATCCAATCCGGCCGTCATATCCAGTACGCCAAGAATACGCCGATGAACAACCTGTTTCTGTCGATGCTCGACCGCATGGGCGCCGGGGTCGATTCTCTGGGCGACAGCCGAGGCCGGCTCTGGGGCCTGGAAGGCTGAGCCAAGGAATCGAGCCGTTCCGCCCAAAATGGAGGCTGTGAGATGAGTGAAACCTACGTCAATACCGATATCGAAGCCGACGGCGCGATCCCTGGCCCCCATTCCATGCTCAGCTTCGCGTCGTCGGCATACCTGGCGGACAAGACCCTGATCGGCACGTTCAAGGCGAACTTGACCACCTTGCCAGGGGCTGAGGGCGACCCCAAGACGATGGCCTGGTGGGCCGGGCAGCCCGACGCCTGGGCCGCCTGCCGGAACGATCCAAGAGATCCGGCGATCGTTATGCCGGAGTACGTCACATGGCTGAAATCGCTGCCGGGTAAACCGGTTTTTGTCGGTTATCCAGCGGCGTATGACTTTATGTTTGTTTACTGGTATCTGATGTGTTTTGCTGGTGAAAGTCCGTTTTCGCATTCGGCCCTGGACCTCAAGAGTTACGCGATGGCCTTGCTGGGCAAGGGGTTTCGCGCGACGTCGAAGCGAACGATGCCGCCGGAATGGTTTGACGACCTTCCCCATACTCATCTGGCCCTGGACGACGCCAAGGAGCAAGGGGCCTTGTTCTGCAACATGCTGGCGGCTCGCGGTCAATGGCTGGTGGAGCGGTCTTGAGCCGCATCTGTTGTTCCAGTCGGTTTCGAAGGTCTGCGGCCTGTTGGAGTCATCGAGGTTGATATGTCCCACGACTGTTCGCGAACTGTCCTTCGGTTCGGACCATTGGCCTTGGGAGTGATCGCGCTTTTGGCCTTGCCCGGAGCGGATCAACCCAACGACGCACCTCAAGGGACCAACGAGTCGCGTCCGACCCCCCTCGACTGGATCCGGCCCAGCAAGGACGGCAGCCACTTTGTCCGCGAGAGGACGGATCAGCCGATTGTGTTCTGGGGGTTCAATTACGACCGGGACGACTCTGGCCGCTTGCTCGAAGACTACTGGGACGACGAATGGGCAACGGTCGTCGAGGACTTCCGTGAGATGAAGGCCCTCGGCAGCAACGTCGTGCGGGTCCATTTGCAGCTCGCCAAGTTCATGACCGCTCCGGACCAGACCGACGCGGCCAACCTCGCCCGCCTGGGCAAGCTCGTGCACCTTGCCGAGGAAACCGGCCTCTACCTCGACGTCACAGGTCTGGGCTGTTACCACAAACAGGACGTGCCCAAGTGGTACGACGCCCTTGAAGAATCCGCCCGCTGGGACGTTCAAGGGCGGTTCTGGACGGCCGTCGCCAACGTCTGCAAAGGCAGTCCGGCCGTCTTTTGCTACAATCTGATGAACGAGCCGATCCTCGCTGGCGAGAAGCCGGAGACCGAGTGGCTGGGCGGCGAACTCGGTGGCAAATTCTATGTGCAGCGGATCACCCTGGGCCTGGCGGGCCGTACCAGCCACGAGGTCGCGCGAGCCTGGATCGAGACCTTGACCTCCGCGATCAAAAAAGTGGATTCACGCCACATGATTACCCTGGGCGTGATCCCCTGGGCCCAAATCTTTCAAGGGGCTAAACCCCTGTTCTACGCCCCCGAGGTTGGCAAATCGCTCGACTTCGTCAGCGTTCACTTCTACCCCAAAGCCGACGATCTCGACGGCACGCTCGCCGCGCTCAAGGTCTATGAGATCGGCAAACCCCTGGTCATCGAAGAGATCTTTCCCCTCAGCGCCAGCGTCAAACAGACCGGAGAATTCATCAAGGCGTCACGAGCGCATGTTGACGGCTGGATCAGCTTCTACTGGGGCAAGACGATCGAACAGTACGTCAAGGAAGGGGGCGTCAAGGGGGCCTTGCTGGGCGAATGGCTGACGTATTTCCGTGCTCAAGCTCCGGATATCAAGAAGATCGACAAAAAATAAGGCGATGGTGTCCTGGTGTTAATCGCCTGATTATTTTGTAAATTTGCGACACTATAGCAACGATACCGGGGCTGAATTGAGGATAGCTCGGCAGGAGCAGAGAGAACCGATTTGGCACCCGCTCAATAGGTCCAAGTCACCACTAATTCAGCAAACGGCTCGATTCCAAGCCTGATTGTGTGAGCGGAGCTTCAACCGCCCGGTAACGTTGCTATAGTGTCAAA
>JBDTIR010000680.1:0-3551 GCA_039936275.1 Isosphaeraceae bacterium
TTTGAGGAACTCCGGAAGCTGGGTGGACATACCGGCCGCGGCCAGCCTGGTGACGTGGTACGGTCTCGGCGCCCCAACCGACAGGACGTCGGGATCGAGCGCGTTCTTGACGAACTCCGCGTCAATGGCTCGCTCATAGACGATCAAGACCTTCAAGGGGGGCTGAACGTTGATCGTGAAGTAGCGGACGTCGTCGAAGCTCAAGGGGTCGGGCTCGCCAGTGAGGCGGACCTCTCCTTGGTGCAAGCCTGCCGGGAGTTTGGGCGTGACCAAAGGGGGAAGGTCCACCTCGCCGTTGGCGGGAATGTCGACTTCCTTGACGGCGCGGGGCACGTCGTCGATCCGCAATTCGACCCGGCGCTTGGTGGCCGGGCCGATCGATCGGAGCTTGACCTTGACCTGGATCGGCTCCCCCTGGGTGGCGAGGCCGCCGATCGGCTCGGCCTCAACAATCGCCACGTCGCGCAGGTCTTTCGGGGAGAGCCGGATGACATAGGTGCTGATTCCTTCCTTGACCTTCTTGCGGAATTCCAGGCCCTCGGCCGTCTTGCCAGGTCCCAGTTCCCAGGCGGAACGGGCCAGGTCAGTGAAGACGAAGACCTCGTGCCTGGGCAGGTCCACCCCGGCGACCGCCTTGTAGGCCAGGCCCATCGCCTGATTCAAGGTGCGGTTGATCGGGCGGATCGTCAGGCTTTCGACCCGTTTCCTCGCCGCCGAGGGGGACATGGCGACCGGCGCCACCGGCTCGGCCGAGTCGATCACGAAGACCTGGCTTGATTCGTGAGACCGGCCGAGGATTTCCAGGGCGCGGTCCTGTCCTTCGCGCAACCGGCTCTTGTCTTGCTCTCGGTATTCCATGGACAGGCTGGTATCGAAGACCAAGGCCAGGGCGTTGGGCACTTCCTGATCGCCGAGCGAGGTTTGCGATGAGACTTTCGGACGAGCCAGGGCCAAGGCCATCAAGGCGATCAGGACCATCCTGGCCAGAAGCAGCAACCAGTTGCGGATTCGGAGCCGTTTGCGCGACTGCTTCTGCCGCTGTTTGATCAGTCTCAAGGCTGGGAAAATGATATGTTTGGGCGTTTGCCTCATGATTAAATGAATAATCACTGGCAAAGCTGCCAGGGCGGCCCCGGCCGTCAAGCCCACGGTAACAAAGGTGATTGGGCTCATCGTTCGTGGGCCGTCTGAAAGTGGGCCGTGGGCCGTGGGCATTGGGCAGTAAAGGCCAACGGCCCGAGTCGCCCAGAGATCCAACCAAAGCGATTACCACGTTGTGCGATATTCATAGCATACTCACTTTTTGCCCACGGCCCACTCATCCGCGCGCCTTGCGGCTGACGAGGTAGCTCATCAGGGCTTTGTCGAAGGGCATGCCGGTGTGCAAGGGGACGTAGTCGATCCGGGCGCTGAGGCATTCCTTGCGGTAGTTGGCCTGGAACGAGGCGACCTCGTCGAGGTAATCGGCCTTGATGCCGTCGGCGTCAACCAGGATCTTTTCGTTGGTCTCGTTGTCTTCGAGCTCAACCATGCCTTCGAAGGGGAAGAGGGCTTCGGCCTCATCGAGGATGTGGAAGACGATGACGTCGTGCCCGGCGTGTCTCAGGCGGTGGAAGGCGCGCAGGGTGGGCTCGACGTCGCCGAGCAGGTCGCTGAAAAGCATGACCAAGCTGCGATGGCGGATCATGCCGGCGATCTGGTGCAGGCTCTTGGCGACGTTTGTTTCCCCTTTCGGTTGAAGCTTGGCCAGAAGTGAAAGGATGTTGCCGAGCTGGGTCCGACGGCTCTTGGGCTGCAAGCTCTGGGTCACGCGATGGTCAAAGGCGATCAGGCCGACGGGGTCTTGCTGGTGGATCATCATGTAGCCGAGCGCCGCGGCGAGGCTGATGCCGTACTCGAACTTGGTCAATTCCTGTCGGTAGGTGTAGCCCATTGAGGCTGAGAGGTCCATGACGAGATAGCCGGTCAGGTTCGTCTCGGCCTGGAACTTCTTGATATAGAACCGATCGGTCTTGGCGAAGACGTTCCAGTCAATGTCGCCGATGTTGTCGCCAGCGGTATATTTGCGATGTTCGGAGAACTCGACCGAGAAGCCGTGGAACGGGCTGGCGTGCAAGCCGGAGAGAAACCCTTCAACGATGAACTTGGCGCGCAGGTCGAGCCGGGCGACCTGGCGGATCACCTCGGGCTTCAGATATTTTTCCGCGGTGCTTGCCAAAGGGGTTCTCCGTCCTTTTACAATGCGGTCTGTCTTTACGGCGTCTTGAGGACCTCATCGAGTTTCGAGGCGGAGGTTGCGACAAGAACTTGTCGGGCCTCATTCCAGCCGGTGACGATGCCGATAAGTTGGCTCCAGGACGGACTCCAGTCTTTCACTGGGCGGCTGGCGGCCCCGATCCGCCAGACTGGACTTCCACTCATCCCGTGAGCGCCCCGTGATTTTTGCTCGGGGAACGTATCACCGAAGGTCGTCTCGGGATTCGCTTGGAAGACTTCGGACCAATCGCTGATGATGCTTTGCCTCTGCTCCAACCCGCGACCGCCGGGGGCGATGAACGAAGCGGGCTCGACGGAGAAGTTCAGGGCAAACTGATGAGGTTGAAGGAACTCATCGGGAAGATAAGGATAATCTGGTAAATCACGGTCGAATTGCCGTTTCTCGTCACTCGGGACGTCACACGAACGATATCTCATCATCGCCCCATAAGCGAGCGTTTCGGAGACCAGCGCGTTGCCCCCCAGGGTCGTGAAACGGCTAAAGCGACGTGGGAATCCCTGGACAAAGAGATAGTCTTTCAATAAAAGGTCCGGATTTCTTTCGATTCGCTCCTCCGGCCAGAACGATTTCTGCTCCCCGATGGGGAACGATCGGGATGGCAGATAAATCGCGAGGTCAAACTGGTCCGCGTAGGTAATCGTGCCGGCGACAATTCCTGGAGGCTCGCCCGGACCGCGAGTGAACGCGAGGCTCTGAAAGCGGCCGGTTTTGGCAGCATCTCTGAGGACATGAGCTGCGGTGACAACAGCCTGCCGGCCCCCAAGCATGCAGAAGAACCCGGTGCCTCGATGCTCTCCGGTCTGATCATCAATCACTCCGACGACCCGGGTCAGGAAGGGCAACGTCGTGTCTGCCATCGGATTGATCGTAGACAGGACGAAATCTTGTTTCTCTTGTTCGGTGAGCACGACAAGCTCCATGGAATCAAGATGCTTTCAATCCGAGGTGGCCTGCCAATTGGGGTTCTGAATGGCTTCCACCACGATTTTGGGCTGGGCGGCCAGGATCCTGGCGATTCGGTCGGCCGCTCCGATCACTGCGTCAGGCTCGTTGGGTACATTTTCCTCGCAACCTTCATCGAACGCGATCGAGCCGGTCTCCTCGCGCGAGATATCACCGCTGATTTGTACAACAGGGCCGCGTTCCACGCACGTCACGCCGACAACGATCGATTCGTTGTCCTCAAACTCAAGATGAAAAAAAGTCCGGTAGCCAAACAGTTGGAAGGCTCGTGAGCTTGCCCGACCAGAACGCCATCGGGCGCTCGGGCATT
>JBDTIR010000681.1:0-2062 GCA_039936275.1 Isosphaeraceae bacterium
GTTCCCCGTCCGCAAGGCTCGCCCCTGGCGGCGTGGTGCTGGTGACCGACGATGATCGAGGCGTCGCGCGGGCCCTGGCCGCTGATTTAAGGGCTCTGGGGCATCCCGTCGTGCGCGTCCGCCACGGCGTCAGCGAAGGCGGCGCCGAAGGGGTGAACCTGACCTCCGACGCCGCCGTCTCGGCCTTGCTTGATCGGGTCCGCGAGCACGGCCCCTTGGCCGGGATCGTCCACGCCTTGCCCCTGCGCAGCCTGCCTCCGGCCGGGCTCGACGCCGAAGCCTGGGCATCGCGGATGGGCCCGGAGGTTCGCGGCCTGTTCCTGCTCGCTCGCGCCGCGGCCGAAGACCTGGCGCGCTCGGCGGAGCAGGGGGGGGCGGCCTTGATCGCCGCGACCAGCATGGGCGGCCGGTTCGCCCTCGGCGACGGTCCTTTTGACTTTTTTCCAGGCCAAGGGGCCGTCGCCGGCCTGGTCAAAACCCTCAGCAGAGAGTGGCCTGGCGTCCGCGCCCGCGTCGTTGATCTCGACCCTGACGCCGAGGTCGAGGTGCTCGCCGCCGACCTGGTCCACGAGGTCCGCTCCGACGACCGGCACGCCGAGGTCGGCTATCGCGACGGCCAACGGATCGCCCTGCGCACGGTCCCTGCCCCGTTGTTCGATTCCCATGAGGATGAGATCACATTAGACCATGGCGACCCGATCATCATCACGGGCGGAGCGCGCGGGATCACCGCGGCGGTCGCGGCCGACCTGGCCAGGCGCTGGCGGCCGACCTTGCTCCTGATCGGTTCCAGCCCTCGACCCCTTGACCACGACGACCCGGACCTCGCCCCCTTGACCACAACCGCCGACATCAAGGCCGCCCTGCACTCCAGGGCCAGGCGCGCCGGACATTCGGTCGGACCGGCCGAGATCGAACGCGACTTCCAGGCGCTCCGCCGCGCTCGAGAAATTCGCGCCAACCTCCAGACGCTCCGCGCCACCGGCTCGGTCGTCGATTACGCACAGGCCGACGTCCGCGACGCCGACGCCTTGGGCCGCGCCCTCGCCGTTTGGCGCGAACAGTACGGCCCGCCTGTCGCCTTAATCCACGGCGCGGGTGTCATTCAAGACAAGCTGCTCCGCGACAAAACCCCCGAATCATTCGACCGCGTTCTGGGCACCAAGCTCGAAGGTGCGCTCACGCTCGCACGTCTGGTTGATCCACAAGTGTTGAAATTTGCCGCCCTGTTTTCCTCGGTCGCCGGCCGGTTCGGCAACCGTGGTCAGGCCGATTACGCCGCCGCCAATGAGGCCCTGAACAAGCTGGCCCTCTGGCTCGATCGCCGCTGGCCATGCCGGGTCGTCTCAATGCTCTGGGGCCCCTGGTCCGGCGTCGGTATGGTCTCCGAGATCGAAGGCCACCTCGGCAAACGCGGGCTCGGCCTGATCCCCCCGGAAATCGGCCGCGCACGCCTCGCCGACGAACTCCGACTCGGCCGCAAAGGGGACGTTGAAGTCCTCGTCACCGCCGACCTCGGCCCGCTCGGCGAGCCCGCCGACCCTTTGGCAAAGGCGGTGATGTTATGAACAATACCTATTTTGAACATCCCGATGTGAAATCCCATAAGAGAAAACCTCTCGCCACGGCGATCGTCGGCATGGCCTGCCGATTTCCAGGCGCTCCCGACCTGACCACATTTTGGGCCAACATCCTCAACGGCCTCGACGCCACGAGCAACGTCCCGCCTGACCGCTGGGATTCATCAATTTTCTTTGATCCAAAATCAACCGACAACGATCGCGTCTCATGCCGTCGCGGGGGTTATCTTAACGCACCGATTCCGTTTGACGCCTCGGCGCACGGCATCATGCCCTTGACGGTCGTTGGCGGCGAGCCTGAACAATTTCTGGTCCTCGACGCCGCCAAGGCGGCCCTTGCCGACGCCGGCTTGCCCAACGGCCCGGCCGACGGCCGACGGGTCGAGGTCGTCATCGGCCGTGGCAATTACTTCAACCGAGGCAACCTGACCAGACTCCAGCACGGCCGGATCGTCGCCCAGACCTTGGCGATCTTGCAAACC
>JBDTIR010000682.1:0-3105 GCA_039936275.1 Isosphaeraceae bacterium
GGGCCAGGAGATACTTGGTACTACCTCTAAGGTTTACCACAAGCTCAGAGCCCCTGCGGCTCGTCGGCTCGACCTCCCCCTCTCATAGTTTCAACTGCCATTTTGGCAGGGTCGAAAGGGAGTCGAAGCACGCGGAATCGTGTTCGACTCGGTCGTCAAGGAAAGCCGATCAGAGGTCAACCACCGCCCATCAAGGTACTGAGCAGGCTGGGGGGTTTGCCGCCGGGGACGATAATCCGGTCGCCCGGGAAGAGTTGATAGTTCGTCAGGGTGTCGCCCGCCTTGATCGCTTCCCAGTCGATCCGATACAACTGCGGCGGACCCCCAGCGGGGTGGGGGCGAGCGAGGTACGCTTTCTCCGGCAGGCTGTTCGAGCGCAGGCCGGCGTTGAGAATGCCATCGACGACCGTCTCGTTGCCGGTGATCGGGAAACTCCCCTGGGTCGAGACCGTGCCCAGCACGTAGTATCGCTTGCTCGAATCGCCGCGAGGGGTGACGTTGCGCACCGCGACCTGAATCGGTTCGCGGATCTTCTTCTGGGCCGCCAAGGGAACCAGGTGCATCGCGATCTTCTGTTCCGCCTGATTCAGGGTCAGGCCAGCGACGTAAACCTCACCCTGGAAGCCGAAGTCGAGAAAGCCGTCGGCCTGAACGGACAGGTTGGTCAACGAGACGCCCAGTTCGGCTGGCTGGACCGAGACCTCAAGCTCATCAGGCGGCTCGATCACGTAAGGAGGCTGCGACACCATCTTCAGCTCGCGAGGCAAGCTGGGGTCAATCAGGCCGACTTCGGGGACCTTTTTCTCTCGAAATCGGCTGGTGAGTCCACAGCCGGTCAAGGCAGGCAGAAGAACGGCGAGCCCAAGGGTAAGGGCAAGGGTACGGGCGGGGGCCGGTTGCGTCCATGCAGTCATCGGCCAGGACCCTCCGTGTCAACCAAGTCCGCCCTCATGACGAACGTTGCGAATCGGGGGCGGTTCCATCATACCCCCGGGCGATACCAACCCCGTCATCGGCAATCCAGACCAAGGGACTTGAGCAAAGACTCGGGATTGACCCGATTGGTCAGGAGCGATACCTTGCCAATGGCCCGCCTTTGGCCCTGCCGCCCTTCAACCGCGGCGGGCGGCGCTGCCTTCGGCCCGAGGTCCACGCTCATGCCGGCTCCCGCATCTCGGGTTCTCTTTCTCGGCCTCGACGGCGGCACGATGAACGTGCTGACCCCGTTGTTCGGGCGCGGATGGTTGCCGAACCTGGCTACGCTCTGGCGACGGTCGGCTCACGGCACGCTCCGATCAACCACGCCGATGGTCACGCCGGTCGCCTGGACCTCGTTCCTCACCGGCTGCACCCCGCAGGTCCACGGCATCCACGACTTCCACGACCTTGACCCCCAGCGGCGAGCGATCCGATCGGTCCACGCCGGTCGGATTCGCGTGCCGACCCTCTGGCAGGTGTTCGATAACCTCGGCCTTGAAGTCGTCAGCCTCGGTCTGCCCATGACCTACCCCGCTCCCCCGATTCGCGGCCTGATCGTGGCCGGCGCGGAAGCCCCAGACCTGACCCGAGCCTTCGCTCAGTGTCCTGACTTCGGCGCGGAGGTCCAGGCGACGATTCCCAATTACACCCAGAAACTCGTCTGGAAAGACCGCCCCAGCCGGCTCGACGACCTGAAGCGTCTGTCCAGCCAAACCCAAGGGATCTTCCAGGCCCAGGCCGAAGCCGCCGAACTCGCCGACCGCCGCGTGGACTGGTCGGCCTTGATGGTCCACTTCCATAACCTCGACGGCCTTCAGCACCGGCTCTGGCCCTACCTTGAGGTGGACGAGACCGGCCTGCGCGATCCGGCCTGGAATCACGAGGTCGAAGCCTGCCTCCGCGCACTTGACGACGCCGCCGGCCGCTTGCTTGAGCTGGCCTCGAAGCGCGACGCCGCGGTGATCGTCGCCTCTGATCACGGCTTCGGCCCTTGCAAGGCGATCGTCAACGTCAACGGCCTGCTCCAGAAGGCCGGACTTCAGCGCCGGTTGGCCTACGGCACCCGGTTCCGCTACCGAGCCAGCCGCCTGGCCGATCGCTTCCGCCGCTGGCAGAGCCGGCGGACCTCGAACAACCTGGTTCGCCAGCGCTCCCGATCGCTTGAAGGCCAGGTGGGTTGCGACTGGTCGCGCACCCTGGCCTTCGCCCCCTATGGCGGGCTCTGTGGCTCGATCTACCTCAACCTGGATCTGGTCCCGACCGAATCCGCCGCCGACCGAATCCGCCGCGAGGTCATCGACGTCTGCAAAGACGCCAAGGACCCCGAGACCAACGCCCTTCTGTTCGCCGACACCTTCGCCATGGCCGACCGCTACGGCTTCGACCCGGTGCTCGAAGGCTTGCCCGATGTGCTCGCCCACTCGGCCGACGGCTACCAGGCGCAGGCCAAGTGGGGCCCCTTCTGCCGGCGCTTGCTCAAACCTGACTGGTCCTTGCCGGCCACTCATGCGATGGACGGCGTCGTCGCGATCGACGCCCCGGACATCCACCCCGGGCCCACCCTTCACGCCGAGCTTCACGACCTGGCGCCGACCGCCCTGGCCGTCCTTGGCCTGCCCATCCCCGGGATGATGCAAGGCCGAGTGCTCCAGGAGGCGTTCGAGTCCCCCTTGCCCGTTCCGAACGACAACGGGCCTCCCGTGGACCTTCCCGTTCCACTCGTCGCCGGCCTGGATTGATCGAGACCGGATTGTTGCTTATTTCCCTGATTCCTTGAGAGAGGTCGCCCGATGAACGAGATCAACGCCGTGGTCCATGATTACGTCTTGCATGAATTCCTCCCTGGCGAGGACCCCGGCGAGCTCACCGGCTCGACCCCCTTGATCACCGGCGGCATCCTCGACTCGATCGGCACGCTCAAGCTGGTCGCCTTCCTGGAAGACAAGTTCGCCGTGCGGATCGAGGCCTACGAGGCCGGCGTCGATCACCTCGACAGCATCGACCAGATCGCCCAACTGATCGCCAAGAAGAAGCAGGCCGCCTGAGCGTTGATTCCCGTTCCCCCTCATCAATCCTGAATGTAGGGCGGCCGTCCCGGCCGCGCAATTTTAGAACAGAATGCGGCCG
>JBDTIR010000683.1:0-14381 GCA_039936275.1 Isosphaeraceae bacterium
GCCATTCGCGTTGGCGAAGCAGACTGCGTATTCCGTCGCCACCTTGCGGCTTTCCTTGGCGTTATCCCAGGGCTTGAAGTCGAGAACGTCGCTTTCGACGTCATCGGCCGTATGGGTCGCCAACTGATCCAGAATTGCCAGAATCTCGGTGTCTGAAGGAATTTTCATGACGTATCCTACCGGAGGTCGTGACTTGGTTAAAATTCTACCCGAAGCACCGTCCCGAAGTCGTGCGGTTGTCGCGACTCCAAAGGTCAGAACCAGAAGCGGATGGTCTGGCCGAACGAGCTTCTGGACTCTCTGGATTTTGCAATCCGCGCGGACGAGCTGGGGAAGGCCGTTGCATCCGGCGGCAGGGTGAAGTATAAGGGAATTGAATCGTTCGCCGGTTCGCCGCTCTCAAACATCATCCGCCACGCTCCTCGCCCTTTGGCTTGCCCCAATCCTGGCCGTCAATGGCCGCGAGGATGACCGGTTCGGTGGGGCTGGCAACCTGATTGGAAACAGATCAACCACCCCGAATCTCAACCAAACCCTTCGCGCTTGATTTTTGGGACGGATTGCTTATAACGCCGAGCTGTGGACGCCTCGCCTCCTTCAGAGTCGTCTGGTTCGCGCACCTTGTCCGCCCACAACCGCCAAGGTGCCGGGGCCTTCCGGCTGCACTTCCTCGCTCGCTCTTTCTGCCGACAGGACTCCCATCTTTTGGCCCCGTCTTTGACCTCGACCACCACCATGCCGCGCTACCCCGACCGCCGATCTAACGCCACGTCTCGCCGAGCCGAAGGGCCGACCCGCCGCAAGGCCGCCGGGCCTTCGCTTCGCCGTCAAGGGCCCTGGAAACACGGAGAGATTCCGGTCATCGGCCTGGTGGGCGGCATCGGCGCCGGTAAGAGCCTGGTGGCCGAGCAACTGATCCAACACGGGGCCGTTGTGCTTGACGCCGACCGGATCGGTCACGCCCTGCTTGACCAAACCCCGGCCCGTGATGAAGTCGTCGCTCGGTTCGGGCCTGAAGTGTTGGTCCCCGGCGACCCGCCCCGGATCGATCGTCAGGTCCTGGGAGCGATCGTCTTCGCCGACCCGATCTGTCTGCGAGCCCTGGAGGCGATCCTTCACCCTAAGATGCGGGCGACCTTTGAAAAGGCGATCCGCAGGACCGTCCGCAAAGGGCAGGCAACCGCCGTCGTGCTCGACGCGGCCGTCTTATTTGAAGCCGGTTGGAACAACCTTTGCGACCTCGTGGCGTTCGTCGACGCCCCCGCCGATCAGCGGCATGCCCGGCTCTTGGCCGAACGCGGCTGGACGGCCCAGCAGATCGCGGCCAGAGAACGAGCCCAACTTCCCCTGGACGAGAAACGCCGACGAGCCGGCGCCGTCTTGATCAACGACGCGGGACCAGAGGCCCTCAACGATCTGGTCGCCCGCTTCTGGGATCACGAACTCCGGACCTTCCGACCCACCCCCAAACCCCGGGCCAGCCGGGGCGAACCAGGCCGCCCGGCACGTGACCATTCTTGATCTTGCGAAACGTTGCCTTGACTTGTTCTCACTATGAGATTCTTGTATTTGAATATCGGTGAATTTTGATCGATATTGCCCCTTCCCGACCCGCAATCCCAACCAACCACCACACACTCCGCGAGCCGGCGTCCTCCGCCTTCCGGTGCCCTTTCTTGACCTAAGGAGCCTGTCCGCCATGGCTAACGAGACTCGCCCACGCCGTGAGTCCTCCAGCACGTCGCGCACTCGCAAGGCCGCCGCGGCCGAGTCCGCTTCGCCGATTGTCGAGGACGCCGAGACCGCCGAACACCTGCCGCCGTCCAACGCCTCGGTTCTCGACGCCGCGCCCAGCACGACCGACGATCCCGAGCTGATCGAACGGGCTGAACGGGTGGCCTACCGCGCCGCGACTCGTGAGCCCATCCGCCCTTATCGCGACCGGGAGCCAGGCCCCTTGGCCCGCGACCGCGACCGCGACCGCGGCGAGCATAGCGGTCCCACCCTTCGCGACCGCCTGGCCCGCGACCGTCGCGCTCCGGCTCGCGAGCCCGCCCCGGCTCGCGACCAGACCGATCGCGGCAGCGGTAACGGTCAGCACGAGGGCGTTTACGCGGCCCGCGAACTCAACGGCAACGGCCCCCACGACCACGACCACGATCACGGCCGCCTCGACGAGGCCGACGGTCGCGAAACTCCGCCGCTTCGCCTTGATCGCGACTTGGTCAATGTCTCTGACCTGCCGCCCGATCTCCCCGATTTCAACGGCGAGAACGAGACCGAGGACGAAGATTTCTTCGGCGATACCGAGATCCACGATCGCTACGAAGACATCAAGCGCGGTGAGATCCATCTCACCGAATTGCAAAAGATGACCATGCCCCAGCTCATCGGCACCGCCAAGCGCGAGGGCGTGAGCGAATACACCGGCCTGAAAAAGCAAGACCTGATCTTCAAGATCCTTAAGGAGCGGGTCAAGCAGAACGGCCTGATGTTCGGCGAAGGCACGCTCGAAGTCCTGCCCGACGGCTTCGGCTTCCTGCGCAGCCCTGATTACAATTACCTCCCCTGTCCTGACGACATTTACGTCTCCCCCAGCCAGATCCGCCGCTTCGGCCTCAAAACCGGGGCCATCGTCGCCGGCCAGATCAGGCCGCCGAAGGAGAACGAGCGCTATTTCGCCTTGCTCCGCGTCGAGGCGATCAATTATGAAGACCCCGACCGCCTGAGCGAGAAGGTCGGCTTCGACGACCTGACCGCCATGCACCCGACCGGCCGCTTGATCCTGGAAACCACCGGCGATGAGATCAACACGCGTGTGATTGACATGGTCACCCCCCTGGGCAAAGGCCAGCGCGGCCTGATCGTCGCCCCGCCGCGCACAGGCAAGACGGTCCTGCTTCAGAAGGTCGCCAACAGCATCCTGGCCAACCACCCCGACGCCTACGTCATGGTCCTCTTGATCGACGAGCGGCCGGAAGAAGTCACCGACATGGAGCGATCGGTCAAGGGGCCGACGGCTGAAGTCATCAGCTCAACCTTCGACGAACCCGCCTCGCGCCATATCCAGGTGGCCGAGATGGTCATCGAGAAGGCCAAGCGCATGGTCGAGTACGGCAAGGACGTCGTGATCCTGCTTGACTCGATCACCCGATTGGCCCGTGCCTATAACACCGAGGCCCCCCACTCTGGTAAGATCCTCACCGGCGGCATCGACGCCTCGGCCTTGCAGAAGCCCAAGCGGTTCTTCGGTGCCGCTCGCAAGATTGAGGAGGCCGGCAGCCTGACCATCCTGGCCACCGCCCTGATCGACACCGGCAGCCGCATGGACGACGTGATCTTCGAGGAGTTCAAAGGCACCGGCAACATGGAGCTGCACCTCGACCGCCGCCTGGTCGACAAGCGGATCTGGCCCGCCATCGACGTCAACCGCTCCGGCACCCGCCGCGAGGAACTGCTCTTCGACCCCGAGGAACTCCGCCGCGTCTGGATCCTCCGCCGCGTGCTCAACGACATGAACCCCGTCGAGGCCATGGAACTCTTGACCGGTCGGTTGCGCAAGACCAAGTCCAACGCCGAGTTCCTGATGAGCATGAACCTGTCGTAATCTCTCGTAATGTGAATCTGGTAGGGCGTGTGAAGTACGCCCTACCAGATCTTCGCAATCGAGAATTAGTTAAATTTAAACATTTCTTAAATATGTTATCATGTCACTCTATCAAGGTGATTTCTCCCCACCTCCTGGCCGGTTCGCCGTCGTCGCCGCTCGGTTCAACGGGTTGGTGACAGAAGCGTTATTGGCTGGATGTCTTGACATGCTTAATCGTCATGACGTTCCAGTCGATCGGATCGACGTGGCGTGGGTCCCTGGCTCGTTCGAGATCCCTTTGGTGGCCAGGAAACTGGCCGCGACCGGCCGATACGCGGCGGTCGTTTGCCTGGGGTGCGTGATCCGTGGAGAGACCGGGCATTATGACCACGTCGCCGGCCAGGCGGCCGGCGGAGTGATGCAGGCGAGCTTGGCGACGGACGTGCCGGTCATCTTCGGCGTCCTGACAACCGAGACGGTGGAACAGGCCTTGAACCGTTCCGGCCTCAAGAGCGGCAACAAGGGGGGCGAGGCGGCCCTGGCGGCGATCGAGATGGTCAACCTGCTCGGCATGATCAAATGAGCGCCCCGTTACTTCCTCAAACGTTCTGGTTCCGCCTGTCCGTCCCTTGCCGGCGGCTTGACGCCTTGCCGCGCTCGAAGGGGAGGATGCTCGACTTACCCGAGTCGTGCCGGTTGCCTCAGACGGCCTTGCTCGACGGCCGTGACGCCTGGGCCGACGTCCGGCTCGCCTGGAACCCAAAGGGCCTGGCCGTTGCCGTCGAGGTCACGGGCAAGACGGGGCGCATTCGCCATCTGCCGGATCGCCCCGAGGTCTCCGACGGCGTGGACCTCTGGATCGACACCCGAGACACCCGCAACGTCCACCGCGCCACCCGGTTCTGCCACCGCCTTCGGGCCTCGATTATCCCCCAAGGGCGAGAGAAGACCCTTGACGTGGCCGTCGCCCCCTTGAAGATTCACAGGGCCCAGGCCGACGCCCCTTTGGCTTCTCCGGACCTGTTCCAGGCAGCGGCCGAGCAGCTCAAAGC
Source organism: Isosphaeraceae bacterium (assembly GCA_039936275.1). Taxonomy (GTDB): domain Bacteria; phylum Planctomycetota; class Planctomycetia; order Isosphaerales; family Isosphaeraceae; genus JBDTIR01. The sequence goes on from JBDTIR010000683.1 coordinate 4,642, forward strand.
AGGCTGGCGGCTGGAGTTGTTCTTGCCCGCCGAGACCTTGAACGGCTTCGATCCCGAAACCAACCGCCGTCTCGGCTTCGCCTATCAGGTGACCGACCCCGGCCGGGGCGACCAGTTTCTCGGCGTCGGCCGCGAGTTCCCCGTCGCTGAAGATCCGAGTCTCTGGTCCACTCTGGAGCTGCGCGACGACGCTTGATCTTGGCCCCGAGCCTTCGGCGCGATACCGTAGAACGGTGGCGACTTTGCACGACCCCACTGAGGACGAGCCGCCGGCCGCATCCTCGACCTTTTTTGTCTCGAATCATTCTGGTCTCATTATCATGAATGAACCGTCCCAAGACCTGAATGACCCGCCCCGAGGCCCTGAGCAACCGGCCCGAGGGCTCAACGAGCCGCCTCGGCCGCCGGATCGCGCTCCACTCGGGCTCCGCCGACCGCTTCGAGGCGACGGGCCGACGCCCCGGGCGCAGGCCCAAGCCCCGGTTGAAGCCCCGCCGCCTCGCCCTCCGGCCGACCCCGACGTCCAACGACCCCGATCGACTCGAGACGTGGACGACGATATTGATTCGGCCCTCGACACGGCAATGGGGGCGGCCCCCGCGCCTGGCGTGCAGGACCGCTCATTGAAGCAGCAATGGGACGACGAGATGGAGGCCGAGCTTGAGGCCGCCCTCGCCGGCTTCGACGATGAGAGTTATGAGGTCGCCTCAAAAGCCAGTCGGACCCGTGCGGCCGACCGGGCGCACGTGCCCAAAGGAGCCGTCGGCCAGGAGGAGCGGAACGGAGGTCCTCAGGAGGGCAAGGTCATTGGCATCAAGGGCAAGAGCGTCTTCCTCGACCTCGGCGCCAAGAGCGAGGCTGTCGTCCCTGTCGAGCAGTTCGGCGACGCCCTGCCTAACAAAGGGGACCTGGTCGAAGTCTTCTTCGACCACTACGACCCGTCGGAGGGGCTCTTGCATATGTCCCTCAAGGGGGCGGCCGTCGAGGCCAATTGGGAGAACCTGCGCAAGGGGTTGATCGTCGAGGCCCGCGTCACCAAGGTCGTGAAAGGTGGCGTCGAGGTTGACGTTGACGGCATCCGAGGGTTCATGCCCATCAGTCAAATCGACATTAATCGGGTCGAGGACGCTGCGACCTTCGTCACCCAGAAGCTCAAGGCGATCGTCACCGAGGCCAACCAGCGCGAGCGCAACCTCGTCGTCTCTCGCCGTGACCTTCTGGAGCGCGAGCGCGAAGCGATGCGCGAAGAGACCTGGGCGGCGCTCGAGGAAGGCCAGGTGCGCGAAGGGGTGGTCCGCTCGGTCAAGTCCTTCGGCGCCTTCGTGGACCTCGGCGGCGTTGACGGTCTCTTGCACGTCGCCGACATGAGCTGGGTCCGGCAGGAAGACGCCTCGACCCTCGTCAAGGTTGGCCAGAAGGTGCAGGTCCAGGTTCTCAAGATCGACCGCAAGACCTCGAAGATCAACCTCGGCCTCAAGCAGCTCATGCCCAGCCCCTGGGACGACGTTGAGCAGAACTACGCCCGAGGCCAGACCGTCTCCGGCAAGGTCACCCGCTTGATGGACTTCGGGGCGTTCGTCGAGCTTGAGCCCGGCGTCGAAGGTCTGATCCATATCTCCGAACTCTCGCCCAAGCGCGTCGTTCGGGTCAAGGATCTGGTCCAGCCCGGCCAGGAGGTTGACGTCCGCATCCTCAAGATCGAGCCCGAATCCCAGCGGATCTCGCTCTCGCTCCGCCCAGGCCCCGCCGCTCCGGTTGTTGAGCCTGAAGAGGAAGTGGACGACGACACTCCCGACGCTCCCAAACCCGAGCGCGCCTTCCCGCTCAAAGGCGGCCTCGGCGACCGCGACCCGAACCCGTTCTCACGCGGGCCGAAGGCGTAAACATGCTCAAGTGATCTCTTGTAGGGCGTGTGAAACACGCCGGATTCCCAAAGGATTCGGCGTGGTTCGCACCCCCTGCAAGACCTCTCATGCCGCCGCCGAGTGGCGTCGCGGCCCCGGTTCGCCGTTCGACTCACCAATCCCGTTTTCCAGGGACATTTTCCTTGACGGAACAGGATTGAGCAATGAAGATGCGACCGTGCCTTTGGGTCTACAAACTCTGGACGGATATGAACATGGACGCTTGTCCGCCGAATTGATGTTAGGTGCCGATGAAGGATGCCCGACTCATCAAGCCAATTCCGAAGAGGCGTCTCCGCCTCATATCTGGTGTTGCCAGCGAACCTCCAGTCATAGGTGATCTCGGCGAAACGGATCAGTGCTACTCCGGATTTTGGGGTCCGATGGTGCTCGTTTACTTCGTAAGCGCGGATGGCAAGACCGAATGGGAGGTGGAGGCATATGAATCGGAAATCGAGCGACTGGAAGACACCTCTCAAAGAGATCGACTGAAAGAACTGGAATAGTAATGAGTTGCGAACACGACTCTTTGCTCAAGTGGGTCGAATGATGATCGCTGCCCCCTGGTATCTCCTCTCGATCGGGATCGTGCTCGTGATTGTCGGGGTGATTTTGGGTGCCCTCTTTGGTGTTGGTAGATTGCCAGGGCCTGGGATCGATCCCCGTCTAAGCGACGCGGAGATTGCGAAGCGGCTCAGGTCCCAATCATCCTTGGGCGTCCCGGGCCTGATCTTCTACGCCGGGCTCCTGTGTATGTTCGTCAGTGCTGGCTGGCGGTTGCTCCGCTTCTTCCACTAATGAGTCCAAAATGGAGAGGGAGACATCGGAATCGAGCCTTGATCTGGTCGCCCGTCGCGATTGAGGGATCGACCGTCCTAACTCCTTCGCTGTTTCCATCCACTCGCCGATGACAATCTGGACCGCCGCCAATGCCTCTTGATACGTGGGTCCATCGGCGGCGCAACCCGAGAGTTCGGGGACGTCCGCGATGAAGGCTTTGTCCAGCTCGCTCCAGGAGAGGATGATCTCATAACGCGGGTCGTCTGACACCGAACCCCTCCAGGCTCGAGGCATCGGGCCGTTCTGTAGGGCGTGTGAAACACGCCGGATTTCAAGACATAATGCGTCCGACCGTTCCTTGGAAACGGCCAGACGCATCATTGAGTTTCAAAGGTCTTGTTCTGGCGGATCAGAACAATTCCTTGATCGGCTTGCCACCATCGACGAGCTTGATCGGGCGGCCGTTGGGGGTGGTGTACTGGGTGGCGAGGTCGATGCCGAGCCCTTTGGTCATGGTGGCGATGATGTCCATGACGCCGGTTTCGGGACCGCTGACGTCGATGCCGTCCTTGTCGGTGGAGCCGACGAGCTGGCCGCCCTTGAGGCCGCCGCCGCCCATGACGACCGACCAGCTTCGCGGCCAGTGGTCTCGGCCGCCGTTCTGGTTGATCTTGGGAGTGCGGCCGAAATCGCCCATCCAGACGATCATCGTCTTGTCGAGCAGGCCGCGCTGGGCGAGGTCGCTGACGAGGGTGCCCATCGCCTTGTCGAGCTTGGGCAGGTTGCCTCGGGAGAGGGTATTGAAGATGTCGTTATGGTTGTCCCAGCCGCCGAGGGAGACCTCAACGAACGAGACGCCTTGCTCAACCAGGCGGCGGGCCATCAGGCAGCCTGAGCCGAACGAGTCTTTGCCGTAGGCTTCACGGACGGCCGCGGGCTCTTGATCGAGTTTGAAGGCGTTGGTATATTGCGAGTTCATCATCTTGATCGTCTTGGTATAGACGGCCTGATGGTCCTTCGCTGCCTGGCCGCGGTTCTGGGCCAGGAAGTTTTTCTCGGACATGCCCAGGATCGCCAGCCGCCGGCGCATTCGCAGGGCGTTGACTTCCTTGGGCGGCAGAAGGTTGGAGACCGGGGCGTTGGGGTTCTGGATATAGAAGGGGGCGTGGGTCATGCCCAGGAAACCGGCCCCTTCGCCGGGGGTGTTAATCGCGACGCAGTGGGGCAAAGAGAAGTCGTCACCGAGCTTGTGGCCCAGTTCCATCGAGCAGACCGAGCCGAAGCCGGGATGCACGACCGTGGGGTTGGGCGCGTAGCCGGTGTGCATCATGTAGGTGCCGCGGTCGTGGTTGCCTTCCTTGGAGTTGAGGCTGCGGACGATGCTCAGGTGTTTGAATTGCTTGGCGATAGTGGGTAGGTGCTCGCAGATCTGGATGCCGGGCGCGGCAGTGTCGATCGGCTTGAACTCGCCGCCGTTCTTACTTTCGGGCTTGAGGTCCCAGGTATCCATGTGGCTGGGTCCGCCGCCCATCCAGAGCAAGATCAGGCTCTTGTTATTCTTGCGGATGGTGTCGGCCTGGGCCTGAAGGGCCGAGACGAACTGAAAGGCCGGCAAGGTCATGGCCGTGGTGGCCATGTGTCCCATAAAGTGCCGGCGGGACATACCGTTTGGCGTTTGCAGGTTTTCATACATCAGTTCGAAACCCCTTTCAGGCCGTTGAGTAGCAAGGCACTTTGGGACGGTCGCACCGAGAAGTTGGCCCTTGTCAACCAAAGGCCGGCGCACGAGTTATCGGTTGAGCACGAACTCGTTGGAGTTCAGGAGGGCCCAGAACATGTCCTCGATCAGGTAGATCGTGTCGGGGCTGGAGGCCATGATCTTGCGGGCGTTGGTCATTTCAGTGGCGCTGGGGGGTCGACTGAGGGCGGCCAGATAGAGGCGATTGATGACGAAAGGCTCGGGGTGGGCGCGAGACCGTTTGCGGGCCTCGTCGAGCAATTTGGCCAGGTAGCTGCCGGCTTTGCCTCCGGTGGCGTTGGTCATCAAGTCGCCGTTCATCATCATCAGGGCCTGGGGAATGGTCCCCTGGAAGTTGGTCGTTTCCCCTTGCTCGTCGTTGCCGAAGGTGACGACGAACTGCCGGAGCCAGGTGTCGCGCTTCTTGTCCATGTCGGCGCTGGTTTTGTGGGCGTCGGTGGAGGTCAAGAGCGAGTCGAAGAGTTGTTCGGGGGTCATCGGCTTGAGCATCATGTGGCTGAAAAGCGTCTCGTCCAGCTCGTTGGATTTGGTCTTGATGCTGGAGAGTTGGTAAGCCTGGCTGTTAGTGATCCAGCGGATCAAGGCCTTGATGTCATAGCCGCTGGCCTGGAAATCGGCCCCCAGCTTGTCGAGCAGCTCGGGGTGGCTGGCCGGGTTGTGGGCACCGAAGTCGTCGACTGGCTGAACGATCCCGCGGCCCATGAAGTGGCCCCACATCCGGTTGACGAAGGCTGTGGGGAACTGGTCGTTCTCGGCTGCGGTGACGAACTTACCCAGTTCCTTGCGGCGATCGACGTCTTTCCCCTGGCTAATCTTGCGGCCGTCCAGGAAGGTCGGAAAGGCGATCTCCATGTAGGCGTTGCGTTTCTCGAAGGTCGAGTAGGCGTCGCTTGGCTGGTCCATCAACTTGTAATAGTCAGTAACCTCGGCCCCGGTGGCGTCGGCTTTCGAGACTTCCTCGAACTTGACCCCCTTGAAGAAGGCGTTGATTCCCCAGAAGTCGCGCTGTTTCCAGTCATTGGAGGGGTGGTCGTGGCACTGGGTACACTGGATCTGCTTGCCGAGAAAGACCCGAGTGGTGATCGAGGTGATGGGCACCGCCCCGGAGTCGAGGTGGGCCATCGTGTAGTTGACCGCACCGTTCTCCTTGTTGGAGCCGGTGGCGGTGATCAGGTCGGAGGCGATCTCGTTCCAGGGGCGGTTTTCGGCGAACTGGCGGCGAAGCCAACCGGACAGGGCGGCTTTGTTGACCTGACGCTCGGCCTGCTTGCGGCCCACCAGGATCAAGGTCCAGATGTTGCCGAAGTTCTTGGCGTAGTCGGGATGTTCGAGCAGATACTCGACCAGTTTGGTCCGCTTGCCCTTCTCCTTGTTCTCCAGAAACGCCAGGGACTCCTGGACCGTCGGGATGCGTCCCAGGAGGTCCAGATAGAGCCGGCGCATATACTCGGCGTCCGTCGCTTGAGGGGACGGCTTGATGCTGTTTTCTTCCCAAGCCGCCTGGATCATCGGATCCAGATAGTCTGGCTTGACCGCGGCCTTGCTCGCCGTCGATCCCTCTGTCTTTGTCTCGGCCGCAAAGGTGGGCGCGGCGAACCCCAGACCAAGCACCACCAGCAAGGTGGAGCGGATCGGAGCGGCCAACCGCCTGGGGCGTGTCGCATGCATCGTCGCAATCCTCCCGATGACCGACGTGAAGGGCGAGGGGGAACTAGCGTTGACCTCCTCGGATTCGAAGGAGGTCTTCTTCATTCTAGGTTATGATGCCAAGGGGGTTCGAGTCAAATCAAATCTGGCTGCGTTCAACCGATTTTGAGTGAGTGGATTATTTGGTACATCCATCCTCGCCCCTAGCTTACGCAGCGGTCGAGGGGTTGTGACAGGGCCGGTTCCAAAAATCTGAGGTAAGTCCGAAGATAAGGACGCTCCGTGGAAATCCGAAGGACGACGCCAAAGAGGTTTTGGTGCTCTTTGGCGTCGTCCTTCGGATCTTCAAGCGTGAATCTCCGGATCTTTAGCCGCCTTGGGGGTTCAGGCGCTCTCGCGCTGGAAGTGGATCTCATGGAGGCGGCGGTAGAGGGGAGAGGAGCGTCGGAGTTCGGCGTCGGTGCCGACGGCCTCGATGCGGCCGGCGTTCATCAGGACGATCCGGTGGGCGAACTGGAGCGAGCCGAGGCTGTGGGTAATCAGGAAGGTGGTTCGGTCTCGGGAGAACTCTTCGATGGCGCGGCGGATCAGGGCTTCGTCCTGGATATCGACGGCGCTGGTGGCTTCGTCGAGAATCAGGATCGCCGGGTCGCGGAGCATGGCGCGGGCCAGGGCGATCCGTTGCCGCTGGCCGCCGGAGAGGCTCTGCCCGCGCTCGGCGATGTGGGTGTCGTAGCCTTCGGGCATGGCCGAGATGAACCCGTGGGCATAGGCCCTGCGGGCCGCGGCTTCGATCTCGGCCCGAGGGGCGTGGGGGTTGCCGTAGGCGACGTTCTCGGCGACGGTCCCTTCAAACAGGACGGTTTCCTGGGTCACGAAGCCGATCTGGGTGCGCAGGCTTCGGGTCTGGATCTCACGCAGGTCGTGGCCGTCAACCCGGATCGCGCCACTCTGGACGTCGTAGAACCGGGGCAAGAGGTTCATCAAGGTGGACTTGCCGCAGCCGTTGGGACCGACCAGGGCGATCGTCTCGCCGTGCTGGACGGTCAGGGACAGGCCCCGGAGCGCGGCGTCTCGGCCGTTGTAGGAGAAGTGGACGTCGTCGAACTCGATCGTCTGGTGGTGGCGGGGCAACCGGGGGGCCTTGGACTGGTCAGCGACCTCGGGACGGCGGTCCATCAAGGCGCAGATGCGATCAGAGGCCGCCGCGGCGCGCTGAAGTTTCGAATGGACGTTTGAGAGCTTGCGGATCGGGTCGGCCATGCTGGCCAGCAAGGCGTAGAGCGTGAGCAGGTCTTCGAGCGCCATTTCCTTCGAGGCCAGTTGCAGCTTGAGAAACCCGAGATTGAGGAAGATCGTATGGCTAAGTACAAGATATGAACCGGCCAAAAGGGCAATCATCACCGTCATCAACGAGAGCATCTCGAGCACCGGGTCGGACAGAGCGTCGATCCGGGCCACCCGCAGGCTCTTCTTATAGAGCGCCTTGGTCTCCAGGAAGAACCGGCGGCGCTCGTGGCGTTCCATGGTGAACGCCTTGACGACTTTGATCCCTTGAAAGCTCTCCTGAAGAATCTTGTAGATGTTCGACATGCTTTCCAGCGACCGCCGCACGGCCCGTTTCATGATCTTGCCGGCGCGGACGGTGGTGGCGGCGGAGATCGGCACCAGGACCAGGGTCAGGCAGGTGAGCCGCCAGTTGAACCAGAGTGCGCCCCCCAGGCAGGTGACGACCCGCAAGGGTTCGCGGATCAGCTTGCTCAGGAGGGTGTTGAGCCCCTGGCTGAGCGAGTCAATATCGCTGGTGAACCGGGCCATCAATTCGGCCGATCCTTGACCGTTGAACGACGCGAGGTCGAGCGCCATCGTGCGGCGATAGAAGGCGTTGCGGATGTCGAACAGGCTCAATTGCACCGTGTCGGCGACCAGAATTTCCTGGAGGAACAGGAAGACCCCCTTGGTCGCCACGCCGAGCAAGAGCAGGCCGAGCAAGAGCAGGAGGGTTTGAAACCCCTGATCCGGCAGGTAGCGATCGACCCAGGGCTGCGCCTGGCGATACCAGCCGAGCCTGGCTTGCGCCTTGGTGATGCTGCGATCCAGCTCGGTCTGACGGCGCTCCAGGCTTTCGGCATCGTTAGCCCTGGCCAGTTTCAGGGCGTTATGGAGTTCGTCGCGTCTGGCCTTGGCGACCTGGACGTCGCGGCGGTACGGCGTCAAGGTCGCCTGGTCACTCGTGACCAGCTCTTGTTTCTGTTCGTCCCAGGCGGCGTCGTTGAATTCCCGCTCGTGCTCTCGGAGGGCCGCCGTTCCACGGTCGTAGTCGTCTTCCACCGCCTTGTTATGGGCGCTGACGACGGCGTCCTTGGGGTTGGGCAGGTGGGCGCGGATCAGGTGGACTTCCTCGCGCCTGGCTTCCAGGGCGTGGACGTCCACGACGATTGAGTCGATGGCCTCGGCGACCCACTTCTGACCATTTTGGCTCTTGGTCAGGATCTGGAGCAAGGGGTAGACGGCCATGATGTCGGCGAAGTAGAGCAGGGCGACCATCACGGCGCAGCCGAGCGAAAGAACGAACCGAGCCCGATAGGGCCAGGCGTGTCGGACGAGTCTGGCGAAGTTCTTCATGGTTGGCGGTGCCGTAGACGGGGCTACCCTGCGGCGTCCATGCCACCCAAAGCGCGACGGCGGACGTCGCACGGGGTCAGGGCCGGGCCGCCTTGTAACACGATCCGCCCACCTCGACAACCCGAAATCCGACCTCTGGAAATCCCCGACCCGATTCTTGCCAGATCAGAGAGGATCGCGACGCCTTCGGTCTCGTGCGTCCGTCCCGGCTGCGTCCGGCGATTTACCCTGCGGCCGGGCCGTCCGCTCTCGCTTCTCAGGGCGATGAACTTCGAATTCTCTCGTGATGCCAGGGAGCACAGTTGACTTCTTCGGACCTCGTCCGGTAAAGTTAGCACGAACGGGGGCTCTCGCGCCGGTCTTGGGTGTGAATCCAAGGGCCCAAGATTGCGTGAGCCTTCGAGACCCCGGGGAGAGGTGGCTGAGTGGTCGAAAGCGACGGTTTGCTAAACCGTTAACTGCCGCAAGGTGGTTCGGGGGTTCGAATCCCCCCCTCTCCGTTTGACACAAGTCCCGGTATATCCGGGACTTGTTCGTTTTATAGACCTTTTTGATGACTTCTCGTTAGGTCCGATGGCTGCACAACCGGATGCATCGACAATGCAGCGCGTCTCGGCCCCTCAAACGATGGTTCAGGTATCGTTCGGCGACCTGCCATTTTGGCAGGTGGCTTCGTTCGGTCGCACATGAGGCATGCCAACAGGCGAGACCTCGCGAGCAAGTTTGACGGTTGGGATCTGGCGAATATTGCACGAAGGAACGTTTGATAAGCACGTTCGGCGCACGCCAGAACCAAAAGCGCCCAGGCAACGGTTGGGAAACCGGACGACTCAGGATCAGCCGATTTGTCAAAGAGCAAAGAAGGTTGCCTTGAGCTTACCGCGTGTGGGCCTTCCTGGACTTGCGAGCGGCCTTCTCCTGCGCCCGGCGAGCCTTGCGATTACGAGGGGCCGGCCGCGACGTCCCCAGGGGGTGGGCCTTGACGGTCGGGGTGCTGGCCAGGGTCGCATTTTCTCGAAGCGCCT